>CAZGZZ010000009.1:0-38992 GCA_964530315.1 uncultured Lachnospiraceae bacterium | reverse complement strand
CAAAAAATTAGCAATGTGCATAAATAATTGATTTTCTCCGTTCCGTCTGTAATCATTTTTTACAGTTGTATCGAAAAATCCATCATATTTTGAGAAAATTCAAAATTTTATTCATACATATTTCAATTCCGGCTCTGTGGTTATTTTCAAGCCATAAAGCTTCAAATTCGGCTTTCATATCGGCAAATTGTTCGGAATAATCTCTATCCGGCTCGATGCATTTTGATGCAAGCAAAATTACCATATCGCAATTAAGCTTGATTTCCCGCAAGGGAATTTCATTCGCACAAACCTCATCAAGCTCTTTTTTCAGAGATATCATATAGTCTTTAACTCTCGCAAATCCAATACTCTGTTGTTTTGTAGCCGCTTTTTTCTCGCTGACAATCAAATCAAGCTCCGTGCGGTTAAATTCCAAACCGTCCTCCAAAAGATAATAATTCCCCATACGGTATGCAATATCTCCAAGAGATTTTTCTCCACTGCAATTAAATATGTATTTATCCTCAAAATTTATACATCTTTTTATAACATCGTTTCTCGATGCATATTCGGCTTCAACATTGTGAAGTCCGGCATTCCAGCTCATCGCTCCGCCGAATATCATTTGGAAATATGAGGTTGACGGGAATTGCGGATGTCCGTCGTCGCCCCATTCGGTTAGCAAAAATCCTTCTGCACCGTAATATGAACCGCATTCTGCAGCGGCGGCTATATTTGCCGTTGCATTATGTGTTCTTCCGGTATAACTTCCCCACATTGATGTTCCGGGGCAAACATAAAAATTCAAGCCGTTTTCTTTTAATTTTCTGCAATTACGGTCAAAATGATGCTCCTTTTCATATCCCCAATGCATAAACACCGCATTTTTATCAACATTTTCTATCTGTTCTTCGTGTTTAAAAACGATATCATCCCAAAACATCGGGGTTTTATGATATTTTTCCGATACAAGACGGCAAACTTTATTAAGATACTCGGTATATACATTTCCCGTTCCGTATTTTTCGCAGGATTCCTTTGTTTCATTCATTCCAAGCTCAACGGTTTCGTCCATACCTATATTTATGCAGTCGGCAGAAAAGCTGTCAAACATTCCGTCATAAATTTTATCGACAAGTTCAAGTGATTCATCCAAAAGCGGATTGAGCGTTGCGGACGGTTTGTTGTCCTTGCCCGTAACAGCAAGATGTGAAAGCTCTTTTTTTGCAGTCCACGCTCCCATATGTCCGAATCCGTTCTGGTTTGGAACAAGTTTAATAAATCTTTTTTTGCAATATTCATCAAGCTCTTTTATTTCTGCCGCCGTTAAAGGTTCGGTATCTCTTGTGTATTCACTAAAATTTCTGTATTCAAAAACAAAGCTGTCCATATAAAGCTGGAGCTGATTATATTTTAAATCCGCCATAATATCCGCAAGCTTTTTCAGATAATCCAAATTTGGAATTTTGCCTCTGCTTATGTCCAGCATATATCCTCTGTTTTTTATTGAGGGAAAATCCTCCACCGACATAGCGTTTATCTCACAGTCCCTTGCTTCGGCTAATATCTGCTTCAGCGTTGACACCGCACGAAATGCACCCTCTAAATCACCGTACAAAACCTTGATTCCATTCTGTTTGATTTCTATTTTGTGATGCTCACCGCCCAAACCGCTGTCCCCTTTAAAGGACAGCTCATAATCTGAATTCCAGTTATTTATGCATTCAGCAAATTCGTATATTTCATCGCAGTCCGCAGTAACGCGACATTCCTTTAAAAGAAATTTTTCATTATGTATTTCAACCTTTTGCGGTTTGGGGACAATGTTCATTTTATTCTCCTCCATTATTTTGTTATTTTTATTATTTTTACCGTTGCATATTCGATCGGGATTTCAACCTCCCGTCCCTTTATTGCAATACTGTCGCCGTCCGACAGATCCTCTGCTGATGTATAATCACCGTCAAGAGTTATCTTTGTTTTCTTATTTTCTTTGTCAAAGCTGTCTATTATCAAAAGCAGTGCATTTTCCTTTTTATAATATGAAATATATGTGCTTTTATTTTCAGCCGTAACTCCTTGTTCCTCCCAATATGGCATCCATTCCGCATCCTGCACTCCGAAATCATCATATATTTTCCAAAGCTCGGAAATATAATCCAAATCTCCTATACGGGTTGCTCTCGGGAAAACATTATGAATAAGCGTATTTCCTGAAAGAAGTCTCATAGTGAAATCCCCGCCCGTATATGATATGAAGTGACACGGAATTCCCATATTCAGTCCCATAAATTCGGTACGGAAAGTATCGGTTTTCAGATTTCCGATATCTTCTCTCAAAAAGTCTTGAATATTTTCGCCGTCATAATAACTGTCTGCAAAGCCGAGAGTTACCATCATACAGCAACTGCTCTGATGAGTGTCTATTCTTCCGCCACGGCTGTGAACGGCTGAATAAAGCTTTTTAACATGGTCTCTCACGGCGTAAATCGGATATGTATAATGCAGTTTTCCGTCCTCGTCACGCCAACCGCACCCGTGCTTTTCGTTTGCACATTCCCACGGCACATATGTTCCGTCGGTATATATGCCGTCAACACCATAGTTATCCATAACATATGCCGCTCTTTGAACCATAATATCACTGTAGTTTCCTCTGTAGCAGACTGTGTAATCTCTTTGTGCCGGTTCTCTTTGCCAGCCTCCGACAAAATTCCCGTCAAGATTTTTATTCAAAAACTCATCGCACACCGTATTAAATCCCGGATACAAGGATGAAACCTCGTAACCGAAATAAGTCATAACTTTAAGTCCCAATTTATGGCACTTTTCAACAAAACACTTGAAATTTTCTTCATCATAAGGCATTCCGTAGTTTTGAAGAATGGTCCAATCCTCGTGCAGAATAATCCATTTTGCTCCGCTTGCGGCAACCTTGTTTATAATTGTGTCATCATCGCCATATACCGCATCAAATGCAGGTTGCTGCATAATATCGCAAAGGTGAAAGGCTCTCCATTCCTGCAAATTGTTCTTATCAAACTCCTTGACGGGTGTTGCCTGGAAAGCAAAAGAATATGTAATAGGTTTGAGCGTGTTTCCCCATTCATCGGGCCTTTTTTGCCAATCCTCCGGCAGATAATCGAGCAACGATATATTAATTTCCGTGAAATCATCATTTTTTGTCAAGGTCATACATTCTTCACGGTTATTTACTCTGAAATTTTCTTCACTTTCACAGCATATTCCCAATCCGCCGTATTCCCAGCCGCTCCAAACATACGGCTTAAAGGAAAGCTTTGTCGTGCCATCGGGTGTTTTATGACTGTTTAAAATTCTTCCCGACAGACAAACTCCGCTTTCGCAATTTGGCCAATAGTGGCAAAGTGTCGAGTATTCTTTTTTCAGCGGTATTCTTATGGCAAGACCCGACAAGGTCGTCTTTTTCGGTTCTTTGACAATCCACGCAGGATTCCAAAAAGGAATAACCCTCAAATCAACTCTTATAAAGCCGTCAAATTCAACCGTCACATCAGCATTCACAATTATGTCGTGTGTTGTTTGACTCACGGTATATACCGCTTTTTCATCCGTCTTTTCGTGAAGAATTACCGTCTGATTTTCCCATTCACCCTTTTCCTCACCGAAAAAAGCATTCAGTTCTATCGGCGAATAAAGTATTTCTTCTCCGCCAACCTTAACAGATGTCGGAAAAACCGATTTATTGAATTCAATATCTCTGTTCCATACACCCGCATTGATTATCTCTCTCGTATTTTCCGCTTTCAGCGGTGTCCATTCATCAAATTTATTCATTCTAATTACCTCTGTTTTCAATATAGCAAAAAGGGGTTGCAAAATTACCTTTCACAACCCCGGTTTTTTATAATCAGTCGATACACGAATGAAGAACATTTCTTATTCTCGGCTGATAATATTCTTCCCTCGGATTGAGCGTATGCTTCAAATAAACAGCCGCAAGTCCTGTTTGATTATCGATATAAACCGAAGCTCCGGCAGCTCCGCCCCATCCGAAATCCGTTGAAGTTACGGGTGCACCCGCTTCGCTCTTGTCTATCAGCGTGCGGACGCCGAGTCCGTAACCGTAGCCTATATGATTTGTTCCGAACAGTGTTTTTCTCTGTTTTTCGTCCAGAGTGTTTGTTCTCATCAATTCAACCGTTCCCGGTGATAAAATCCTCTCGCCCGTTAGGCCTTTTCCGTTGTTTGCCAACGCCTGTGCAAGCTTTGTATAATCGGAAACGGTGGAAATTATTCCTGCACCACCGCTGTCATATTCATCACCGAATATAAACACATTTTCCAATCCGTTGTCGGTGAAATATCCGTCTTTGGAATTGCCCGAAAACTGTGCTTTCACAGCATCGAAATCGCCGTCATTTTCATCGACAAATCTGTATTGAACAGCCATATTTTTTTCAAGCTCCGGCGTCAGATGATACGCACTCTTATTCATTCCCAATGGATCGAAAATATTTTCTTTTACGTAATCACGGAATTTCTTTCCCGAAATTACCGATACCAAGCCTGCCAAAACATCATGACAAAGGCTGTAGCAAAATCTTTCGCCGGGCTCAAAAATCAACGGGTCATCCGCAATGCATCTTGCCACCGTTTGAGTGTCCATTTTTCCGTTTGTAATTTTTCTTGCCTTTTTGATGGCATCGGAATTAATGTTATATGTAAGTCCGGCTGTCATATTAAAGAGATTTTTTATTCTTATCGGATTTTTGGCTTTGACAAGCTCACCGTTCTCGGTTTTGATATACATATCCTTAAATTCCGGAATATATTCGCCGAGCGGGTCGTTAAGCAGGAATTTGCCCCGTTCCAAAAGCTGCAGAGCAGCTGTAACGGTTGTTACCTTCGAGCACGAATACATATAGAAACTTTCGTCTCCCGTCATCAGCTTATTGTTTTCCACATCGGAATATCCGCAGGAATATTTGAACACCTCTTCATTTCCCAAATAAACATCTATCGTGTTTCCGGGAGCTTGATTTGTCCTTACAAAATCCTCCATAAGTTCCTTTAGCTTGTCAAAATTCATTTTCTTCTTCCTCTTTTCTTTCTTGCTGTTATTTATTCGACATTGAAGAATTTCACCGATTTTAATTTGAAATCTCCGTTGTATTTTGTGATTTTTATTTTAAATCTGTCACCGAAAGTTTTCGGGAATGTGCATATACGCTTATGCCCGATATTTTTTCCGATGAAGAGCGGGATATATCTCGGAGTTGCCTGCATTATTTCAAATTCCGTAACAGACTCTCCCTCGGTCAAATCCTCTTCAATCACGACACAATTAACCTTTTGCTCACGATTGAGCTCAACAAAAAATTCTTCGCCCTCATCCTTTATTTCACATTCAATCGAATTTTTGTAGCGTTCTTTGAGTTTGTTTCCGAACTCAACAAAAACTTTGCTGTCCTTTTCGGGCAAAAGTCCGTCGGGATCGGGACCGATATTCAAAAGCAGGTTTCCGCCTCTTCCCACGGAATATTCGTAGAGTGCCAACAAATCTTCGCAGTCACGCAGATATGCCTCGTCCTCTTCTCTGTAAAACCAGCTTTTTCTTCTTATTCTGCAATCACATTCATAAGGCAAAAATCTGTCCTCATCAATCCAAGCCGCTTCCTGCCAATGGGAGTCGGGACTGATTGTGTTGTAAATTTCAAAGGGTGCAATTCCGACCTCGTTTTCGACCCATCTTGTGTCGGGATCCCACATCGAAAAAATCATAATTTCGGGCTGAAGCTTTCGGATTTCTGCGGCAATTCTTTTCCAATCGTATTGATGTCCCTCCGAGCCGTTTCCGTCGAACCACAAATAATCTATCTTTCCGTATCCGGTCAACAGCTCCGAAATCTGATTAATGAAATAATCATCATATTCCTTGCCCTGCATTTTTCTTGAGCCGAACTGTGCCGGACTGTAATACAAGCCGACCTTTATTCCAAACTCTCTGCACGCATCGGTATATTCTTTCACAACATCTCCCTCGCCATTTTTCCATGGAGTGTTTTTGACGGAATATTCCGTATATTTCGATGGCCAATTTGCAAAACCATCGTGATGCTTACAGGTCAAAACCGCATATTTTGCTCCTGCTTCCTTAATTGTTCTTATCCATTGTCTGCAATCGAGCTTTTTCGGATTAAAAGCAGCGGCATCCATTGGTTTTTCATCCCAATCGCTGTGATTTTGGTAAAATGTTCTTATACCAAAATGGAAAAACACGCCCAATTCCCAATCCAAATATTCCAATTGTTTCTTTGTAGGTTTAACTTTGTTCATATTATTGTCCTCCGCAACCCGTTAAACTTATTATATTTCTTAACGGCAATTCTGTCAAGTATATTATACCTCAAGGTAGAAAGTTTTTATTTCAAAATGATTTATTTTTGCGTTTATGACATTATCTGCTGTTTTAACATCACCCATTACATCCTCTTTCATATCGGTTTCCTTAACCGACTTGACATAATCGGGAAACTTGATTTTTAATTCCGAATCCTTTCCTCTGAATTCGGCAACTCTCATAATAATTCCCTTTTTGTCCTGTGACGGAATAATTGCCGAAATTCTTGCATTGTCGGTCAAAACTCTCGGCATATCCTTTAATTTTGCACCGCCCGAAAGGGTAACAAGCTTTGTATTAAATGCAATCCCGTCCGCAACAACGCTGTTTTCATCAAATCCCTTGTCATATGACTTCAATGCATATTCAAAATGATGAACGCCGACATCTCTCATTCCGTCATAATCGGTCATTGAATATTCAAGCGGTGAATGGAGATATGTTCCGACCGACGGACTTCTCAAAACAGAAAGATAAATGTTCTGCTTTCCGAATTTGTCCGTATTTATTTGATAAGACGGTGTTCCGTTATTGAAGAGTGCAAGGCTTGTGTCTCCTGCGTCAATTCCTGCCCAGTTTATAGCCGGGTAATCTCCTGCGGCACTTGCCCAGTTTGTTGAATCATCATCAAATACAATTGTGTGTTCATATGGTTTTCTCTCAAGCATACCGTAAGGAATTTCATACATATGTTTTCCCGTAACGGCAGACGGGAAAGCAAGTCTGAATCTGTAATTCTGCGTATCCCAGTCAACATCTGCGGAGAATATAATTTTATCGTTGTTTTTGGCAAGTGTTATGTTGTAAACAACCACAATTCCCGATACTGAATAGCCGTCAATCGGACCCGGCTTTATTTTATATGTAACTTTTTGATAATCGGGAGTTTTTTCGTTATATACGATTTTTGTATATTTGGACATAGGCTGGCGTCTCATATCGGGAGAGAGAGTTGCCCACGGTGAACCCTCGTCATGCTCCAAAATCCATTCGCCGACCATATATTCGCTCTTTTGTGCGACAACCTTGCCGAGCTTTTTATCGTAAATCTCGGAAATTCCGTTGTTTTCCGCCGTAATCTTGTAAAATTCATTTTCGAGAATAACAGCCTCGCCGATAACCTCGCCCTCTCTTATTCTCGGTGAGAGATTTGTCAGAACTCCGCTTCCCGATGAAGTTTCTTTATCAGCTTCAAAAAGCACTTCACTCGTATATTTTGAGCTATCCTCAACAAGCTTATATTCTCTTGTTTCAAAAGCTCCTATTTTGTCAACTCCGAATTTTATGATAACCTCATCGCCGTCTGTATGAAAATCGGAAATGCTGACACCCTCAACCGTCAAATTCTTATTGAGTCGTACTTCGCAATCTGCTGACAATTCGATACCTGTCGGGTTGAATACTGTCAAAACTCCGTCCTTTTCTTTTACGGCAAGAGCGGCTTTTTCTTCTATAATTCCGTCAGTTATTTTCTGTGCTTCGCCTGCAGCATCCATTATTTCATAATATCCGGCATCGATAACTGTTGATGGGAGAGCATCGTGGAACATTGTGAACAATGCATTGTTCCATACTTTTTTAAATTTCTCATAAGGATATTCTCCGCCTGCGGCAACAGACAATGCCTCCGCTGCAAAAACAGAATTTTCAAGCTTTCTCACAGCCTGTTTAACCTTTATTCTTGTAACAAATGTTCCGGTGTTGTTTGCATTTAATTCAGCACTCGGATAGATGTCATCTTCTGCGGCATTATCAACATTTTCTATATAATCCTTGTAATATTTTTCATAGTGATTGAACGGAATAAATTCTATGTCATATTTATCCTGATTTTCCGCCGCCCACTTGATTATGTTGTCCGTAGGCAAAACCTCTTCTCCGCCCGAATAGATATACCCCGGAACTTCAAGCGTTTCAACCGCTTCCTTGTCAAATTTAAGTGGGAATTTAACCTTGCACATATATTTTTCATCAACTCTTCTGTTGTTGCAATAGTCACAATCGATGTTGTCGTAGCCGTTGCACACAGGGCATGGTCTGTATTTCAAATAACCACCGATATCACCTATACGAGGCGGCTCCAAATTATATACCACGCTTCCGTCAAGACCTCTCCAATATGGTGATGTGCACGGAGTATAAACAATGTGGCAAACCCATTTTGACCCAAATTTACGCACAATCTGCGGAATTTGAGCCGAGTTTCCGAAAGCATCATTTCTGTCGATACCGTTTGCAATATATCCGAAACGATTCTTCAAATAATGATATCCGTAAAGATAATTTCTGACGATACTCTCACCGTTTGTCATATTTGAATCAACAATATTCACACCCGAAAAAGGAATGTATATTCTCTTTTCATCAATATATTTTGAGATTATTTCCTCATAATCGGGATTTCTTTCCAAAAATTTATCCAAAACAGCAACACTTTCGATTTCAAAATTATATTTGGGATATTTTTTGCACAGTTCTATGTTGTCCTTTACGTAATACTCCTGCAAATCGGCATAAGACACATAATTCTGACCCTTAAATTCAAAGTTTCTGTCGAAGCATCTACGCCAAACTATGTCAAAATGCTCCTTTGATATAATGTATATTTTTTTCTTGCTCATAAGTAACCTCCAAACTGTTAAAAACGGAGCCTGAAAAACTGAGTTTTCCACAGCTCCGCAATGTTATTTACCGATTAAAACTCTTTAGTCTAAAATTGATGCTATAATCTTTGCTGTTTCTGCTCTTGTTGCGTTTCCGTAAGGCTTGAAAGTACCGTCGCCGTAGCCGTTTATAACGCCTTCTGCCGCAAGGTAATTTACAGCACCGTTTGCCCAGCCCGCAATATCCGAAGAATCCGCAAAGCTTGCACTCGGAGCATTAACGCTTATTTTCATTGCACGGTAGAGCATAACCGCAAGCTCCTGTCTTGTAACAGGGTCATTGGGTCTGAAATTACCGTTTTCATCACCCTCGATAATTCCGTTATACAATGCAATTGCTACATAATCCGCATACCATGCATTCTCCGGAACATCGTTGAATTTTTTATCGGATTTACCCGTAAGTCCATAAGCTTCCACAATAACCTTTACGATTTCCGCACGGGTAATTTGTGTTTCGGGTTCAAATTTTGAATCTTCTTTACCGTTCATAATGTTCTTTTCATAAAGCTTTAAGATATATGAAGCCGCCCAGTGGTCATCTTTCAAATCAACGAAAGGATTTGTAACGGTGCTCGGCTTTGTTTCAACATTACCGGAAATTCCCGATATCGGAGAGCCGCCGAAGCCGCCTCCGCCACCGGGTGTTTGTCCCGAATTTTGTTCGGCTTCTGCCTGTGCATTAACAAGCTCATTAAATCTTGCTTTCAAGTCATTATATGTGAACTTTCCGCTTCCAACCATTCCGTTTTTAACTCCGGTCTTATCACGCAAGCTATTATAGCTTGACATCACAAGACCTATGTCTGTTTGATGAGTTGTCATAAGACTCTCAACAGACAAAACATGGCTGAAATGGAATTGTGAGCAGATAATCGTCTCATAAATCTTACTCTTTATATCCGACATCAATGTCATTGAATTAAAGGAAACAAGCAATTCGTTGGTTTTTGTTTTCACTTCATCGCTGTTTTTATAATAATTCCAAACAGTCTCTCTGTCGGTTTTAATGCCGTATTTATCGGCATATTTTGTCATCCATGCATCAACCTCTGCGGCTGTTTTGCAGTCGTTGAAAGCTTCAATGGCTGAAAATTCGTTATAATTTGTGATAAATCTGTCAACAGCAGTATTTGTCTTTGTCACATAATCGGGGTCGCTTGTCGTGACATTTGTAAGACCGCTTTTAATCTCCTGCAACTTTGCCGAAACCTTTGACTTGCCGACAGGACTCAAGTTATTAAAAATCGACATATCCGCGCCAAGCTTTGCTCCGTCCGATACAAGCTTATTTGTGTAAAGATCGCCTGACAAGCCGTCAAGCTCTTTCATCAATGCAAGCTTATCCGGATTTGTGAGGTATGATTTTATCACAGTATTCGGAGCTGTCACAAATGATGTGAGTTCAAATGTATAATCACCCGAGCCTGCATCGGCTTTTAATGCCACCGGTTCAAATGCGAACAAAATTTCGCCCTCATCATTTTTGTTTGCAACGGTTGTTCCCGTCCAAACATAAGTAACATAATCGGGCAAGCCGTCATCCTCGTAGATAACCCTCAAGCCGACATTTATGTTTCCTCTTGTTTCGTTGAGGATTGCACCGCTTACGATGTATGTGTTATCCATCGGCTTATATTCTATTTCAGCCGAAATTTTCGCAGACTCCGCCGCAGCAAAGCAAACAGAAGTATTCAGAAGCGAAAAACCTAACACAGTCAAAGCCTTTTTGATAAATTTCATAATTTTCCTCTCCCTATTATTGATATATTATAGCTTGCTTAACCTTGCCGTAGTCCAAAACGAACAACGCTTTTTTGCCCTCTGTCAAAGCACTTTGATCAGACTTTGTTACCTGTGTTCCTCTGCTTGTTGTCTTGCAAATATAAACTGGAATTTCAGCTGTCTTTATATATTCGACAGTTTCAATCGCACCTTTTCTCTTTATGAGCTTCAGGAACGAATTATCTCTTTCATTAATTTCCGCCCAGATAACTCTCAATGAGCTGTTTATATATGATTCATTTTCCGGATTGTTTTCATTTACAACACCGTCGTTTGAACCCGGAATAAACAATTTCTGAACCGCTACCACCTCATTATAGGCATTTAATGCCACCTTTAATACAGTTCCCGGAACAAATGTTGAGAAATCGGTTGTTTTTGAAAGCTCCTGCGAAACATAATAGCTCTTACTCATTCCATCTTCATTAAGAACTATTGTTTGATATGCTTCATCACTTCTGCCGAGAACCTCTTCGCCGACACCCTCAAACATCCAAAGCGTGTATTGATCATATTGAATCGTCTTGTATTCATACCAAATTACAACCGATGCAACACTTGTGCCGTATTCGGTTGAATACAAAACAAAATCTCTCGCATTGTCCTGTTGATTAAGAGTGTTGAGCGTTGTTACTGTGAATCCCTCTCCGTTTTCGTATTCTTCTGATGACGGAACATTGGATTTTATCAAAATCGCATCATCGGCAAAAGGATATTTGTTACCTGCGGTATTGCTTCCAAACACTCCTGCCAGAGTTCTGTAAACTAATCCCTCACCCTCAATTGCTTCCGACACCATCTTAACGCAGTCTTTTTCGTTGTCTTCGGCAATAAGCTGTGAGTCGATGAAGATAATTTTGCCGTCGGCGTTCAATTTTATTTTCAAAAGCCAACCTTTTTTTAAAGCGGCAACACCGATGTTTGTATAACCTCCGGCTCCGTTCATAATCTGGTAGTTGTTGTTTGCACGAACACCCTCAATATCAATCTTATCCTTTACGGGGTATTTTTTTATGCCCTCTTCCATATCCCAGACTGTCAGAATCACTTCATCATTGTCCTCGTCATAAACACCCTTGATAAAGGTAACAAGTCTTTCTCTTGATGAAGCAGTTCCCGAAGATATCACCCAGATAACCTCGTTATAAGGATTTATAAAGAATTTTCCCGACATTCCCACATAGAGATTTTTAACATTTTTCAAATCCTCTGCAATGTCATATTCAACTCCGTTAATCTTAACTTTCTCTGTTCCCTTTGAATTAATCGAACCCTCGATTGCATTATCAAAGAAATATGCTCTTACAACGCATTTTCCCTTACTGTTAATGCTCCTGTAAATGATACCTGTCATATCCTCCTTGATATCTCTGTAGGAAGCTGGCTCGTTATTCAAAAAGATTGTTGCATAACTCGTATCCTGTGAGCCTGTGATGAAATACGATCTGTCCGAAAGCTTGTCACGCAGCAAGCTTTCACCCTTGTCATATCCCGACACAACAATATTTTCGTAGAAGTTTACAAAGATTACATCGGGTGTTTCTCCTCCGCTGTAGGAAAGAGCTTCAATTGTACCCTTAAAATCTCTCGGCGTGCTTCCGTTTGAAACCCATGCACCGTTTTCATACTTCAAATTCTGCATATTTAGTATCTGCGACATTGCAACATTTTCATATGAAACTGCGTTATAAACAACACGGGTATTGTTTGAAAGTCTTATTTTTTTGGTTTTATTGTTTTCGGTGTAATATAGTGTTCCGTTTTGAACATACGGTTCTTCCTCGTCGGTTACAATTTTGTTGGAAGACTTTTTGTCCGGAGCGATTGACAAAATTTCAGCCGTATCGGCGTTATCGTTCCTATAGACAAAATATTCGCAGTTTCTTCCGAGAAATCTTTCCGCACCGCTGTTCATTGCGTTCATAATTTCGCCCTTTACCGAAACCTGACCGGCACTTGTGCTGTCCTGCGGATTATCAAGCATACCGAAAACATTTCCGTCAACGATTCCCGTTTCAAGATAGATATCTCTTGTATATTCGAGAATATTTTTCTTTTCGTAGCTTTCAAAGCTGTTTATTCCGGTTATACCCATATAAACATATTCGCTTTTGAAAAACTTATAAAGCATCTTCATTGCTGTGAGAATGGAAATAGGCTCATTTGCGTTCTTAATTCCGCTCTGCGTTATCAATTGTGATTTTTTCGATTCGTAATCGTTCTTTGAGAACTTGTTATAACCGAGTGCGTTTGCACATATTGTTGCCGCTTCCTCACCTGTTATGGCTTGGTCGGGCTTAAATGTCATATCTCCGTAGCCGGAAATTATGTTATATTTTTTCAATCGAGTTATTGCCTCATAATGAGCATGATCATCATCCACATCGATGAAATATTTTTCGCCGTCGGCAAGATAATTCATTGCCCAGTCGATAAAACTTGCAAATGTTCCTCTCGAAACGGTAAGGTTCGGGTCTATTTCATCCTTGCTTCCGCTCTTAAATCCGAGACCGCCTATAAGCTGACAATAGAATTTATCCTCTTCGGAAATTCCTTCCGGGAAATTTCCCGTTCCGTCATACAAGACTATCGGTTTACGGTCATATTCTTCGGGAATAATTTCAAATGAGAACATTCTGGCATTTCCCGAAATGACAAGCCAAACATCATGCACTCCGCTGACATCATCCAAAAGAATTTCCGATTCAAATGCCTTTACCGTTCCCCAATCCCCCGTCGGAGTAAGTCTTACCGTCGCTAAAACAGGACCGTTCATTTTATCCAATCTGAAATTAACCGTTGCGTGTCCTACTATACCTGCATTAAGGATAAATTTTCTCGGTGTGAGTGTACCGAAATCAACATTTCTGTACACCAATCCGCCGGAACCAAGGTCGCCGACATATCCGTTTTTGCTTATGTAGTTGTCAGGCAGCTTTCCCTCTTCTATCGCTTCGGGTGATCTGTCATGCTCCATTGTATATATACCCTCATACGGATTAAGATTTTTTGCAAAAACCCCGGTAGCCGCCGCACACATAAGTGCGGCAACTATCGCTAATGATGTTAATATTTTTTTCATATTGACTACCTCTTAGTTAATTTTAACGGGTGTTGTTAAGATAGGACTCATATTTCCGAATCCGTTCCAGAGATAAACTCTTACTTCATCAGCATCGGCAACGCCTGTGATGCTTGTTTTGATTGTTACTTCCTCGCCTGTTGCGGCAATAGTTTCTTCGTTATACTGCGGATTTTGAAGCAATCTTCCGGTGCTGTCATATGCGGCAATAATAATCATTGCTTTTCCGCTTGCACCTGTCTCGTTCTTGACAACAGCCTTTGCATATACATTTCCGCTTGCCGGAATTGCATTGATAGCCGTTCCGTCCTCTGCTTCCGAAAGGACTGTCGAAACCGCACCAATACCTACATTTCCACTCTTGAATGTAAATGTTGAATTCATATAAACACCGTCAGCCGATTTAACATTGTTAAATACAACCACATAATCCTTGCCCGGTGTCAAATAATCAATAAATCCGATTGTCATATGATTTGTTGCAGGGAAATAAGCAACCGTTGTGTCAATTTTATTTCCGTCAAGCATTACGGAAACGGTCTGATCTGTGATTGTATCAGAATTCATATCAACATTGAAATAAAGATCAAGTGTTTTTCTTGCCACCGGAACTATACCGCTCACTGTATCAGATGATATTACCTTCGGTGCACGCAAATACGAAATCTTGATATCATCAACATCATACCATGCATCTGCATCACCGGCAACATTTACCTTAATCAATCTTATTTCATTTACCGATGCTGCATTAGTTGTTCTCGAACCCTTTAATGTTCCATTTGCATAGTAATCCACTCTATACTTGCCGTTATCCGGTGTGTATATTGCTTTCAATATCATCCACTCGGAGGAGCTTAATGTTCCAATCGACATAACAGGGTTTGAATCGGTGACTCTGATACTCGTTCCATCCGTGTTAGTGATAGTTCCTGCTCCGTTAGCTGCTCCCCAGAAGTTGAAATTTTCCATATTGGCGCTTGTATATGAACCATCCATAGCTCTTACCTTAAGCTCTGCAACAAGTGAGTTTGTTCCGTCAAGTGAAACGGGAACTCTTACTTCTGTATCATATGTACCGCTGTCATAGCAATTTGAGCTGAAGTTCTTTCTGTTGAATACTCTCAAGAATTTGTTTCCATCCTCTGAAAGAACGAACATACTCTCTCCATTTGTCTTTTTATAGCTTACATCACTGATGTAGCCGAGATTATCATTTGTATAATCGGGGTGAACATTGTTTGCATCGTTTGTAAAGTCAATTGATGTTGCTGTTGTTGCATAGCTTTCAAAATCGACATTCGCAATAACCGTTTCTGTCAATGCTGCCGAAGCCGTAGGCATAACCGCAAGTGATGCGGCATATGCTATGCAAAGCACTTTTGCCAACATTTTGTTAACTTTCATTTTAATTCTTCCCTTCAAAATTTATTTTATTTAACAAGATCCTCCGTCTTGCAAAATACATTTTATTCAGTCATAAATTCAAGTTCAAAAACATTGCTGTTTGATATTGTTCCTCCGCCGAACACAACATATATGTCGTGGAGTCCGGCACTTATACTGCCGTTAATAGCTGATTTTGCCTCTTCGATCACAGTCCAGGAGCTTCCGTTAAATGTCATTTGTGCAATCGGCGTATTGTTTATGTCGTCAAGTATGATGCTTGCTGTATTTCCCGAATGTTTTTCATCGGTTGAATATGTCATTCTCACAGTGTTGAAGCTGTCGGACAAATATCTGCCCTCAAAACATATCCACTTTCCCGCGGTCGTTCCGTTTATTCTTGTGTCATCAAAGCCGACAAGGTCATCTCCGTAGAGATTTCCTCTTTCGTCAAAATATCCGCAGTACATCAAAAGCGATTGTTTATTATCAAGCCTTTGAACCTGTTTGGACGGGCTTATGCTGATATATTCCACTGAACTGCGAATCGGGAATGTTATATAAACATCGTGAACCCCCGAAACGGGTGCACTATCTGCCAATTCGGTCATAAGATAACCCGTGTTTGGTGCTGTCGATTTCAATTGTTTTGACAATATCTTTGTTCCGCCGGCAGAATCTATTCTCATTTCGATTTTGTCCTTTGCGGCATACATATTGCCCTTATATGTTATCTTAACAGCATCGGAATTATTTTGGAAATCGACATTTGAGAGCTTAACCGTCGCTTGCTGTGTGGTTGGCTTTATTGCCGAATCACTTACTGAAATTCCGTCCGAAAGCTCGCCGTCTTTCAAATTATACACCTTTTCACTGCCCTCTCTAACCTCAATGCTTCCTATATTGGAAAGAGTTGAGCCTGTTTTAAAGCTATATCCGCCGGGATAATCGGAAGAGGTCAGTGCTGTTTTTCCGTTTGGAACATACAAGGTTTTTCCGTTGTCCCAATCAAAAGAATTTGTGTTCGGCATTTTGTCCTGTCCGCCGACATTTCTGACCGTTGTGACAAAGCTTGCTCTATCATTTGTATAGAAGCACAAATTTCCGTAAAATTCGGAATCTGTATTTCCCGCATCAAGATAAATTCCGACATCGAAACCGTCGTATGCGTAATAATCCCATAAGAGATTATTGTGGAACTTTGTTTTTATAATATCATCGCCAATTCCAACGCAGTATGCATAATAAAGACCGCCGTCTCTACCCGAAAGTATTCCGCCATTCGAAAAATCGTTATAAGCGATATCCATTGCCGCAAATCTTGTCGGCATTTGCTCCAAAAGCATTGTGTAACTTCCGTTTATTGCAATCGGTGATCTTCCGCATTCGGAAACCGAGTTATAATAAATCGAATGTCCGCCGTAACACGGCTGAACGGAATAATCGGAGGAATTAATTTTCCAAGGCTCAAAGCCGACGAATATTCCCTGACACATTGTTCCGGCATATCCGCACTCTGTCAAATTGTTGTTATATATATAAGAATATTTTCCCGCAATATATAATCCTGCACCTGCCGATATATCGATGTTGCAATCTCTTACGATATTGTCCGAACCGCCGATATATATTCCGACTTCACCTCTTGCCTGTGCACCGTTTTCCGATTCATCGCTTTTTCTATCTATATACCCCTCACGGCTATCGGCAAACCAGGTAAAATGCGATGTGTATTTAAAATCGCAGTCATCAAGCATACACAGCTCGGCATCCTTCATATTGACACTTCCGCCGAAGCCCTTGATGTTTCTTATTAATATGTTCTTTCTTCCCGTCAGATCAAACAATAGCTGTCTTGCCTTATATTCTACCTTTGTTGTTTCGGGTGTCATACCGTCGGGGAAAATCATATAGAGTGTGTTTCCCTTAATTGTCCACTCACCCGGCATATCAACTGCACTGATATGCTCTGTCAAATAGCCGTAGTCGGTATCAAAATATGTGCTTGAATAACCAAGGTATCCGAAACTGAACGAACCCGGCTCACCCTCAACGCCTGTGATATCTATGCTTCCCTCTTCGCTTGACTTAACCACTGCGGATACTGTTTTCCAGCCCTCGTGAACAAGTCCGCAAAAAACGGAATATTTCCAATAATCTTTCTTTTTTTCGGAAAGTGTTTTTTCCGATCTTAAAATAAATTTTTCCGAATTGTCTTTATTTGAGATATCGCCCTCCATCGGCCAAAGCGGACAAAGCTCGACATAATCGCTCATAACAATTCTTCCGTCAACATTCGGCGAATTGGGTTGCCGTCCCTGTGCATATGCTTCGCCGTTTATGTAGAGCTGATTTCTGTGTTCCTTTGCCTTCGGAACCTTTGCAAAATAAGTGTTATTCTTGTACGGAATTAATTTTTCAATCACATCCGCCGCACTTATTTTAACATCTTCGCCGTCCGCTCCCTCAATTATGATGGGTGCACCCGGCAAGCCGTCATTTTTCGGAGTTACCGTTTCACGGTATTCTCCTGCATGAACAATAATTTTATCGCCCGCTACGGCAACTGCCGCCGCCGCATTTATTGTTTTAAACGGCATTTGCTCCGTTCCGCTGTTTGAATCGCTTGCCTGCGGTGAATTTTGAGAAACATGAAGTTCTCTTCCCGTCACGGCTGAAGTAACATCTATGATTCCTTTTGCATAGGAAATCAAGGCTTGATTATTGACGATATTTGTAATTCTGTGTGCTTCGTCAACAATCGATACACCGTTTGTATATTCAAATTCTATTCCGAAAACTGATGAAACAAATCCGAGCGGCAAAAGCTTTTTACCGCCATTTTGCAAATATCCAACATCATATGTCGTTGTTTTGCCATTCTTTTCCTCAACGCATCCTGTTTGTGTGAATACAAGTTCAGATGAATTTCTGTCCTTAACAGTCAGTGTGCCGTCGGAATTTTCTTCAACAAGTATTCTCAAAGCTTCTCGCAATGCCTCTGTTGTGATATAGGTTTCATTATTGTAGCGGACAGGCTTTTGTGTCATATCCTCGGAAGAAAGATATCTTCTTGCATTCCTTATGAGTGCAAGAGATGAATTATCCGAGAATATCGACGCCGTTTGCAATGCCGCTTCTTTTTCGGTATATCCTATTTCAACAAACTCCGAAATTGTACCGTAAAAATACTTATCCTCATCACGGCACACCGTTATTTTGTTTATTTTTACCGAAATAACCCCGTTGTTGACAATCTCAATGTTTTTTGTCCCTGTCATTTCCGACAATTCAAAACAGATAAGCGATTCTGTTGTATTCCTTTCAATTGCAACAGAAATATTTGCACTTGATTCCGCAATTTTTAAGGTTATGCTTCTGTCAAAAAAAGCAGAATCATGTTCTATTTTCACCTGATTTGTGATAAATGGCATATAAGTCTTAAAAGAAACGCTCTTTTCTGCTCCAACCGTCAAGATACTGTTTTTGTAAGCATCTTTGGGACTAACATCTGTTATTTTAAGTCTTTCCGTCTTCGGCTCTACAGTCTCCTCGGCATATACAGCCATATTTGCCAATACAACACTCAATACAAGAACAACAGAAATTACGCTTTCATAAAATTTTTTTATCATTTTTCAACCACATTTCCTTTATCCGTCATCTGTACACCATCCGCTTTTTGTGGACGGTGTACAGATAATTCATTTTATCCCTGTGCTCTGTCATATGTTTCGTTAATAACTCTTGCCTCCGGCTCTTCCTCTGCGTGGAAGAATGTTACATCGTAAATATCCGCACAGCATCCGTCGCCGTCGAATTCCCAATAAATCTCATGCAGACCTGTCTTTGATACCTGATCCGGCAGCGTTATGGTTTCTGTTACAAATATTCCCCAGCCAACACCGTCAAGCTTGAATTCGCCGGCAGGAGAATTATCCATAGAGTCAATATAAACTCTTACCGTTCCACCATTCCATTTTCCGGATGTACCGTAAGTAATGCTTATATGACTGTAGTTATCGTAGAGGTAAACATTTTCAAAGCCTACCCAATAACCGCCCCATGAGCCTTTTAGACCTATAGCGTTAGCTTCAGGCGGCAATTCTCTCTTCTTCCAGCCCGAACCCCAAGTTCCTTGGCTCACAAAGCTTTCACCTGCGATTACTGTAGCGCTTCCCGATTCATTTTCGTTCTGCAATACCTTATAAACCTTTGGTGTGATGCTCAAATAACTCAAAGATTTTACTTCAGGAAGCTTAATATAAATATCGTGTACTCCCTCACATTCACCTATCTGTACCGTAGCAGTATCTATATGATACATCTTTGGAGCTTTTGAAGTTATTGATTTTATTGCAATCATTTCTCCGTCGGGGCTGTCAATACGAAATT
Source organism: uncultured Lachnospiraceae bacterium (assembly GCA_964530315.1). Lineage (GTDB taxonomy): Bacteria > Bacillota > Clostridia > UBA1381 > UBA1381 > RGIG1988. The sequence continues at coordinate 19,317 of CAZGZZ010000009.1, read as the reverse complement.
CTATTCTGTCCTTTGAATCGTAATAGTTCCCTGTGTATGCAATTTCAATGGAATCATACTTTGTCAAATCAACATTTCTCAACACTGCAGTATCCGATGTTGATGACGGACGCATCGCTCCGTTGTCCTGCATCTGCCAATCGCCCGAAAGCTCCATATCTTTAAAGTAATATGTCGTTGTTTCCTCCGGCTTCGGGGTAATTCTTCCTATCTCGGAAAGTGTTGAGCCCGATTTGAAAACAAACTTATTCGGGTAATCATCAACAGTCAATCCTTTTTTACCCTCCGGAATATACATTGTTGTTCCGTAATTCCAATCACAAGTATTAACCTTGTGCATTGTCTGTCCGTTTTTATCCTCATTATAACTTGTGAGCTTATAGTTTCCGACTTCATCTGTACAGAATGCCACATTGCAGAAGCCATCCATTTCGGTTACACCTGCGTCGTAGTACATAGCACCCTCATAGCCATCATAAACATAATAATCCCAGAAGAGATTTTTTTGCATCTTTGTTCTTATTATATTGTCACCCATTTGAGTACCGTGTCCGTAGAACAAGCCGCCGTCACGACCGGAATAAATACCGCCGGCATAGAAATCGTTATATGCGATATCCAATGCTGCGTGTCTTGTTCCCTGAACCTGATTAACCCACGATTCATATGTATTTGATGTTATAATCGGGCCTCTTGAAGTTCCCCAAACGGTGTTATAATAAATTGCGTGTCCGCCTCTCCAGACATCAGCAGGCTTCCATTCCTCAAATCCGATATAAATACCGCCGTTTGTTGTTCCCAAATAGTTACATTCTTCCAAAAGGTTGTTATAGATATATGCTGTTCTTCCGCCGATATACAAGCCTGTTGTAGCGGAGGAATTAATTCTTGAATCTCTGAACACATTGTCCGCTCCGCCGATATAAATACCGCCGTCACCGTGAGCGTGTCCCTCATTTTCGGTACGATCATAGTAATCGTCTATATATCCCGTTCTTTGGTCGGCTGACCAAATTGTATGAGTGATATATTCCAAATTACAGTCATCGATTATACAAAGCTGTGCGTCAAGCATACTGATACTTCCGCCGAAACCGTGAATATTCTGTACCTTTATGTGTGATTTCTTTCTCAAATCGATTATAAGTGTTCTTGCCTTGTATTCGATAACATCTTTTCCGAAATCAAAGCCCTCGGGTGGAATGATGTACAAGAATTCATCATCCATATACCATTCTCCCGGAACATCGACAGTTTTCAATGAACCTGTAATAAATCCGTTATCACCCGGCAGTGGAGCTGTGTAGCCAAGCCAGCCCATACCAACTCCAACACCTGTTTCAGTGGAATGTCTTAACCAGCCTTTTCCACTTTCGGTTATTATGGCTTCCGAACGACTCCAGCCGTGTCCCTGATGAAGATTGACAACAGCACCTTTCCAATAATCGGGTTCTTCCTGGTCAAGAATTGTGTCCGAAACGACATAGTTTGTTCCGAACTCATCATTCGGGCCCAAACCTCTCATATCACCTATTGTTGCCCAATAAGGATTTAGGTTTAACTTGTCCTTAATGTTTGGAGCTACCGAATAATCATCTTCATTCGGATATCTTCCCTCCGCATAAGGCTTACGATTAATCCAAATCTGCTTTTTGTTCCAATCCATTGAATTCGGAACATTTGTGATATAAATATTATCCTTATACTGTTTCAATTTACCGGTTTTTTCCGATGCATTGATTATAACCTCTTCTCCGTCCGCACCCTTTAAAGTAATAGGAGCACCCTGGAGACCGTCATTTTTAAATTCAACCGTTTCTCTGTAATCACCCTCGTGAACCAAAACAGTATCGCCTGCCTGTGCAACGGCTGTTGCCGCATTGATTGTCTTATAAGGCATATCGACTGTTCCGCTGTTTGCATCGTTGGCTTTCGGGTTCTTTTGTGCCACATGAAGCACCCTTCCGTTCTTTTGAACTGCCGAAATGGCTTCCTTTGCGTAATTGATTACATCGGGGTCGTTTAAAATTGCGTCTATTCTTGTTTTTTCGTCAACGATAACAACGCCGTCTTTCCATTCAACAACATAACCGAATGCTTCACTGACAAATCTTATCGGCAACAAATAATGTTCGCCGATTTTCTTCATCGGCACGGGAGCTGTCATTTTGCTTCCGTTGATATTCGTTATTTCACAATAAGTATCATCAAATACCATTGTTATGCTGTCCTCGTTTTTAACGGTAATTGTGTTTCCATCTTCTTCAACACATTCACGAATCATTTCTCTGACAATTTCTGTCGGCACATACATAACGCCGTCCAAATTTACAGGCTTGAAATCAAAATGATCTGTGCAAAGATATCTTTTTGCATTTCTCACAAGTGCAACCGGTGAGCTCGCGGATACGATTGTCGCCGTTTGAAGCACATCCTCAAATTGTGTGTAGGCAATTTGTGTCGGACTGTTTCTTTCGCCGTAATCGTGTTCCTTTTCATCGGGAATTATGTACCATTCCAAAAACTTGACCGGAGCGGAGCTTTCAATTGTGATTGTTTGCATTTCGGCTGTCATTGAAATCGGGAAGCTTACCTCTTTTAAGTTTGATTTTGCATCAAGTTTAAAAGAAATTTCCTTTCTTGACGGTTCAAAATGCATTTTGATATCTGTGTCCTTTTCGGCACTGTATTTTATCTTCATTCCCTGTGATACAAACGGAAATTGCATTTTCATTTCGGCTTTTCCCGAATTGAGTGTCAAAACTCCGTCATAAAGCCATCCGTCATCACATACCGCACTGTCCGGAACAACGGTCTTTGGGGTTTGTGCAACCCCGACCGCATAAACATTTACATTCACCGGCAGCATACTTATGCAAATAAATGAAAGCAATATGTTTTTAACTACCTTCTTAATCATATAAATACCCTTTCTTATTTTGTCACAGGCTTCCAATTCTTAAAGTCTTCCATATAATCGGCATTAATTTCGGTAAACTTTTTGTTATATGCTTCCATTGCCTTATCATCAAGACCGTTTTGTATGAATGTGTCAACCATCTCTTTGTAGTATTTCTCAAATTCCTCATCGTTCTGTGCACTGAACACAACCTTGATTGCATCCTCTACAGACGGTCTTGTATCCCAGAAAGTTTTTATTTCCGGAACATACGCCGTCCAGCTCCAAATCGAAATATCGGCCTTGAGGTTAGGATATTCCTGTGCAGGCTCTATCACAGACCATCTCCATGCAACCGTGTATTGATCCGCTGTTCTTTCGTCACGCATTGCATATTGAACCTTTGGATTATATTTACTTGCATATGGATTAAAGTTTGAAACAATCGGAGGCCACGAGCTGAATCCGTATTTAACCATTGCATCCGAGCCCACATCATAAACTCTGTTTTGTTCAAGTTCAGAATCTGTAAACTTCAATGTTCCGTCTGCTTCGGTTGTGTAAAGTCCTGCTTTTTCCGGTCCCCAATATGAAAATTTTTGACCTGCTTCGGAATAGAAGAAATCGATATATCTCAAAAGCTGTTCCAAATCCTCTTCTGTCTTGATGTTGTTTGTTTTGAAGATTGCCCATTCAACACCGTCAAATATCTTTGCCGAATTGTTCGGCTTTAGGAATCTGTTAAAGTCAATCGGAACATCGATGAGAACCTTTCTGTAGCTGTAATTCTTTCCTGCCGCTTTCAATGCTTCATCTGTCGGAGGTATATCATTTCCGTAGATAAGAGCATATTCACCGTTATTCTTTTTCTGGTCAAAGGTTGCTTTGTTGTCAATCAATGCTTCTTTTGATGCAAGACCGTCAATGATAAGTTTGTTATAGAACTTCATCTGCTTCTTGAACCAATCCTGGTCGATTGTACGAACAAGTTTATTTTTACTCGGATCCCAATATGCAAAATAATTCACTTCATTACCGGGTGTTCCCTCAATTCTGTTGAACATTGTGAGAAGATTCCAGTTATCGCCGCCGTCGTGTGTGTAGAATGGCCAAACCTTTCTTCCGTTTTCCGTCAAGCCGAGAGCATTAATCTTTTCAAGCAATTCTCTCAAACCGTCATATCCCTTAATTGTTACATCGGTCATATCCTCAGCGGAATATTCACCCTTGTCAAGATAGAGCTTTTTGATTTCCTTTTGTGTTTTAGCTTCGGGGTAGAGCATTTTTATAATATCGTCACGAACCCATACCCAGCCTCTTGTTTCTTCCGGTGTAACAATAGTGGCATAATCCTTTTCGTTATATTGATCGTTCATATAAGGAGCAGCTCCGCCGGCAACCTGCATCCAAGACCACATTTTTCCGTCAACCTTAAGATTTTCATATGCCTTTTTGGTTTTTTCGTCGGAATTAACAATCTTCATATAGTTGTCCATATATTTGGGAATATATTCCGTCAAATCCCAAATCTTATCATTCTCCGCAAGTCTAACCATAAGATTGTCTTGAAGATTGAATGCAATGTCGGGCCAATTGTTTGTTGCTATGATTTTTGAGATTTTTGAATCTCCCGTTTCACCGTTGTTGTCAAAGGAATTTTTCGCATCCCATGATATTCCCGAAATTCTTGTGAGCTCATCGGTTACAACCGTTTCCTGTGCTTTCTTTCCGACACTCGGACTTGAGCCGTTGCAGAACCAGTAAACAAGATTCATTTTCTTGCCTTCCCAATTCTTCATTTCGTCAATTACATTGACATTGTTTCCCTCAACATTGATTTTTGAAGAAAGACCCGTTCCTCCGCCACCGTCTTTCTTGCCTGTACATCCGCCAAGCATAGATACCATCATACTTGTCAAAATCGCCGCTGAAATAATTTTTTTACCTTTCATTGTTCTTTTCTCCCTTCTTCTTTTTTTATTAACCTTTAACCGATCCGAGCGTTATACCTTTTACAAAGTATTTTTGCAGGAACGGATATACACATATGATAGGCAGTGTTACGATTATAATCTGTGCCGCCTGAACCGATTCTGTCGTTACCGTCATACTCTTCATAAGCTGTTCGACATTCTGACCGCGTTCTATAGCCGACTGAATAAGCTCCGTTATTCTTTCTGTTTCCTTTATCGTCTGCATAAGCTTATATTGCAGTGTGTAGAGTGAGCTGTCCGTTATGTAATACATTGTTGTTGTCCAATCGTTCCAAGCACCGACAGCCGTCCAAAGAGCTATCGTTGCCAAAATCGGCTTTGAAAGCGGAATTATGAATTGGAGAAGAATTCTTCCCTCGCCGCTTCCGTCAATTCTTGCCGCTTCGATAATTTCATCAGATATACTCGACGAAATGTAGGAGCGTATGAGCATTACATTGTAGAATGAGAATATTCCGGGAAGAACATATACCCAGAAATTATTCAACAGGTGCATTTTTGAAAAAAGCACATACTGCGGAATAAGTCCTCCCGACACAAACATCGGAATGAGGAAGAACACATTGACTGCTTTCATTCCCCACAAATTTTTTCTTGATAATGTATATGCTGTCATAAACTGAACAAGTACACTCGAAACAACAAGTATTACAACTCTCAAAACCGTCACAAGTGCTGCCATATACATATCGCTGTCCTTTAGAAGGATTTTGAAATTTTCAAGAGTGAAAACCCTCGGAAAAATCGTTATACCTCCTCTTAAGCTGTCCGTTCCGTCATTTAATGCTTTTGCCAAAACATTGAGGTAAGGAACAACCGTCAGTAAAATTACAATAAACATACAAAGAATGTTTATCACGGAAAAAACCGCATAGCCTTTTCCTTCATTTCTCATATGATTCATTTTCATAATAGCTTATTCCCTCCTCTCATCATATCAGCGAAACATCATCAACCCGTTTTGAAATGTTATTTGTTATCAAAACAAGAACAAGGCTGATGACTCCCTGAACAAAACCAAACGCTGTCGATACGGAATAATTACCGCCGGTAATACCCTGTTTATAAATAATTGTCGAAATTACTTCATAGTCGATATAAACATTCTGCAAGCCGTATATCAATTCAAAGTCCGAATTGAACAGTGAACCTATTCTCAAAATGAAGAGCATAATTATCGTTGTCGAAATTGACGGCAGAGTTATGTGCCAGCACTGTCTGAATTTTCCCGCTCCGTCAACTATCGCCGCTTCGTAAAGAGAAGAATCGACACCCGATATTGCGGCAAGATATATTACCGAGCTCCAACCCAAGCCTTTCCAGTTCGATAAGAAAAGAATGTTCGGAACGAATAAATTCTGCTTTGTCAAGAACAGCTCTCTTGTCGTGTCCTCACCGAACAGCCAAATTCTCACATCGTTCAATATTCCGTATTCGCTGAATATCGATACCGCCATACCGATAACCGCTATCGTCGAGAGAAAATGCGGAAGATATGAAACAGTTTGAGTAAATCTTTTGAATTTTCCGTCGTTTAATTCATTTAGCATAAGTGCAAAAATTATCGGAAGCGGAAATCCGATGATAATTCCCAAAAAGCTCAACCACAGTGTATTTAAAATCGCTTTGGCAAAATCGGGAACGGTAAATATCGCTATAATATTTTTCATTCCGACCCAATCGCTGGAAAATCCTTTGAACATATCATAGTCCATAAAGGACATCAACAGTCCCGGCAGAGGACAATACGAAAAAATAAATACAAGAATTATTGCCGGAATAAGAAAAATATAGAGCATTTTATTTTTCTTGATGCAAGCCGCAGCCGATTCTTTTTTCACAGGCTTCGGTGTTTTTTGTTCTTTTGCCATAAACATAAAAATTGACCTTCTTTTCTGATTATTTCGAGCTATAACTTCTCTACTCTAATTTTAACAGAAGGTCAATTTTTTGTGTATGACTTTTTTTATAAAATTCTTGATGTTTTTTTTATTCTATCGGGAGGGTAATCGTGATATTTGTAAACCTCCCCGATTCGGAGTCTATCGTAATCCCGTATTCCTCTCCGCAGATGAGCTTTATTCTCTCGTTGACATTCGACAGACCGACTCCGCCGTGATTTTTTTCCTCCGTATTCAATGCTTCCTCTATCCTCTCGCTTTCCATTCCGACTCCGTTGTCCGAAACAACAATTTTTAGCCTGTCATCATTCTTTGAAATGTCGATTTCTATTTTCGGTTCAAAATTTTCATCCTTCATCTTCGGTGCAACACCGTGCATAACGGCATTTTCCAAAAGCGGCTGAATAATCATCGACGGAATTATGACATTTTCCGCCGCTTCATCGGCATTAATCGAAAATTCAATTCTTCCGTTATATCGAAGAGAGGTTAATCTTGCAAAGCTTTCCAAAAGCTTTATCTCCTCTTTGATGACAATTTTTCTTGATGTTTTTGAAAATACACTTTTCAAAATACGATTTAAGTCGAGAATTGCACGGGAAACCTCAACATCATTATGCTTCATTGCAACAATACGCACCGACGCTAAAGTATTGTGCAGAAAATGCGGATTTATCTGATAGCTCAACGCTCTTATATCCGACTCTTTTTTCTGCATTTCCTTTTCCTTAACCTCCGAAATCATATCGGAGATTTTGTCAAGCATCCTGTTGTAGCCGTGCATTATGTACGCAATTTCGTCATTTCCCGTAACCTCAAACTTTTCGTCAAGCTTGTTCTGTGACATATCCTTCATACGCTCCGCCAAAACAACTATCGGCTTTGTAATTTTGTTCACTATTGTAGCATAAACCATAAGTGCAACAATCATAAGCAGTATAACAATCAAAACAATATTTCTTTTCATACTGTTTATCTTGCCGTAGAGCACATCGTTATCGTAAATTTTTAAATATTTGAATCCCGTAAGGCTTGAGCTGTAGTGAACAAAGGAAATGTTTTTCTTTGAAGACATATCCGTTTTGACAATTCCCTCATTTTCGGCAAACATCGATTCGACAAGCATCATATCATCGCCGAAAAGCTTTGTATATCTGTCCTGACCTCTGCTCGACAGCGTAACACCGTTACCGTCAAGCATAACAACCGAATCATCACCCACATCGCCTATGGCATCGCCGAAAATATTGTTTTTGATATAAATATATATCGTCGCCGCCTGCTTATAGCCACCGTTTTCATTCATTAAATTGAATGTCGTAACCGCCATTATCATATCCTCGTCAAAACCCTCGCTTTTAAGGTAAGAATTTCCGAACCATGTAAGAACGCCCGGCCTTTCATCGATACGGCTGTATCTTATCCGCATACGGATTGCCTCTGCTGCGGTAATGTTGACATTATAAAGATAAGCATTTCCCGTATTCGTTATGCATGCAACCGCATATATATCCTCATTGTCGGCGGTGCATTTTCTTATCTGTGACGCAAAATGCTCAAAATCATAATTGTCATCCGTCAGTATTTTTTGAATTTCCTCGTTTTCACAAATATTTTCCGCCGCTTTTTTTATGTTTTTATATTTTTCATATATCGTCGCATCTATGTTTTTCAGCTGATTTACCGATGTCTGCTCAACATTTTCCGTCATCTGCCCGATTGCGACACTGCTCATATAAAGCATACTCGTTATTATCGGGACTACAGATATAAAAATAAATAGCATTAAAAATTTATTTTGCAGACTTCCCTTGAATTTTGTAAATTTACTCACACCATCACCCCTACGGTCTTTCAATTTCTTTTGGCCATTTTTTGAAATATCCGAAGAACATTCGGCTGAAATTCTCGTAATTTGCGTATCCGACCATTTCACTGATTTCGTAGAGCATATATTCGCTGTTCAAAATCAAATTCATTGCCTCGTTCATTCTCACCTCGGTGATGTATTTTTTCAGGCTCATATCGGTTTTCTTTTTAAATTCTCTTCCCAGCTTCTGATATCCGACACCAAACACCTCGGCAATACTTTCAAGAGTAATTTTTTTATAATAATTTTCATCGATATATTTTTTCACTCTCGGCACAAGTGCGACATTTTCATTCATAACCCCCGAAATCTTCAAAAGCTCTCCCTTGACAAAATATTTCAATTCTTTCATGGTTCCGATATTTATAATCTTCTTGTATTCCGAACGCATATTGTCCTTAAATGAAAGCTGTTTTTGGAGCTTGTTTATCTCCAAACAACACATATCGCAAAAATCGTAAAGCTCCGAAAGCTGATAGGAATACGCATCCTCCGACATATACTTGTCTATTATTTCGTTTGCCTTGTCGATATCGAATTTCTCGATAGCGGACGAAAAGGACACTATAACCTCTTCAACATTGATTTTCTTTCTCTGACGGAGCGACACCTCGATATCTCTGTAATTTAATACCCTGTCTCTACCGCAAATAAAGGTGCAGTCAGCCGCAAGGCTTGCGTTTTTATAGAGTGTTTTTAATTCCAATGCCGAATTTTCAAATCCGCACCAGCCGCAACAAACGGTGAAGCCGAAAGTCTGCTCGATGTTTTTGCACATATTTTTTGCTATCGTTTCGGTTTTTTCCTCCGAGTTTTTCTCCTCTGTATCTGAAATCAAAAGCATACATTCCGCATTCTCCGTCTGCACATTTTCACAGCAGTTTTCCGCCTCCGCCAATTCCTCCAAAACATTCATCAAGCCGTATTTCAACAGCTCGCTTTCCATATTCCATTCTTCCTTTAATACGGTTTTGTAGTCCAGAAGCTTTATAACCGCAACTGACAGATTTTTTTCTTTAATTCTCAAATCAATTCCGCACTCCGAAAGCTTTTCCGTCCCGAAAACAACCGCCTTTATTTTGTCACGCTTATACAAAAGGCTTCTTGCGGAGCTTTGTGTTTTATCTTTGAGTGAAAGAGCATTGACTATTCCCGACACAACCTTTGTTATCGATTCCTCGTCAAGCTCGGCTTTTAAAATATAGTCCGAAATTCCGAGTCTGAACGCTTCCTTGACCATATGAAATTCGCTGTGACTGCTCAATATCACAAATTTGATATCCAAACCGTTCTTTATAATGTTTTTTATCATTGTTATGCCGTCCATCTGCGGCATCTTTATATCTGTGATTACAATATCGGGACAAAGCTCTTCAATCACTGCAAGTCCGTCCTTGCCGTTATCCTCGACAGCTTCAATCGTAACTCCAATTTTCTCCCAGTCGATATAATTCACAAGATAATCCGCCATATACGGCTCATCCTCAACTATTACAAGTCTTTTCAACGCTTCATCCTCCCATCGGCTAAATTTGACATTTGGGTTCTTTCCTTAAATACTCTATCCAAAAAATCATTCAAAATACAGTATATCGGCAACATTAACATTTGTCAAGGAATTTTTTTCTTCCCCTTTGGCAAAAAAGCCGACAAAAAAACTTAAAAAGGGTATTTTTATGAGAAAAAAGATTTTTTTAAAATTTTTCCAAAATAAAAAACAGGGACACAAAAATATTGTTTTGTGTCCCTGTTTTATCATTTAATAAACTTCTGCAGTCGCCGTCTCTTTCTTTTCGGCATATCCCGCTGTGGCTCTTTTTAACTCCGTTTCTATCTCATCGGGATAATATTCTCCCTGTACCTGCAACAGGTTTCCGCATTCAAAAAGCCCATCCCCGTCAGCATTATAAAATTCAAGCCTTAAATCATAAACACCATTATATTCTCTTTCTTTTTGAATGTATTTACATTCCGACATAAAATCATAAAGCTCTTTTATTTTGGTTGCATCGGTGATTTCCGCTTCATTTTGACCCATTTCAAAACTAGTATCTATTATAACCTTTGAAACATCCTCCGGCTTATAGATGTCATCATAGACACCCCACTGTCTCAAAAGCTCTGTTGTCCGCTTATATTCTTGCGGAATACCGAATGTATCGGTCAAAACATTTTCCATAAAAGGATTTTTTTCCTTGTCAAGAACCTTTCCTTCAACATCATACAAATCTTCTTCATAATTGATTGTAATCGATGTTCTCGAATTGTTGTATGCTACGATATTTTCGTATGAAGCCTCCGCCAAATCGGCTTTCAGGGCATCAGTCAAAAGTTTTGCCTTTTCGCTTCCGCCGTCTATCAATCCTACCCTCGGAGCTTTATCTCCCATTCTCTCATCATCTATCATAATAACATTGATTTTCGGTTCATTAACAAGCCAATTGTGTTCAAGCTTTATTGCCTGCTCGGTGCACATTATCGGTTTTAAAATCTCTGCATCGTCATATAACGATACATTGTAAATCCTCTTTAGCGTTTTGCCGTTTTTCAAATTATACACAATAGGCATTCGTCGGATTCCGTTACGGTTGCGATTTTCAATGCAATAACGGTGAAGAGCCGTGATATTTTCAAAATCATTTTCATTGTTATATCTGAAATCTTCAGCAAACATAAGACCTCTTGTATAGTATTTATTGTCAACATAATATTTGTTGTGATTTATGTTTTCCTCATCAAAAAGGTCAATACTTTTTATGTCCGCTATATCGGGTACTCTTCTCTCATATCCCGTCAAATCGTAGGTCACGGTGCAATAAACCAATGCAACAAACACGCAGTAAGTCAATATCGGCTTCCATATTCCCCTCACCGTGAAAGCTTTTTTTGAAAGCATATAAGCTATGACAATGCCTATAATTCCGAACGGAATCATCAAGAAAATACTTCTTTCAAAGAATATCATCAAATAGAAATATCCTATCAATCCGGCAAACAACGCAACTCCGGCAATAAATATCGGCTTTAGGAATTTGAATGAAATAATATCTCCGTTTGTTTCAAGGCGTCTGTTCTTATATAAAAACCACGATGCGATATATTCTATGACAGCTACAATAAAGAAGCCTATCATAAACATATTTATTTTCATAAGCGAGAAATGCTCCAACGCATAATAATCAACTCTCCACATACCGTAAAGATTTTCATTCAAAAAGCTGTATATTGTCACTTCAAAATAAAACGGGAATGCGAAAATTATAATTCCGAACGCTATTGCCGCAATGGTATTCCCGGTAATCATCGCACCGAGAGTTCCTGCAGCTGAGGAAATTGTTATGCATACAATCATCGAAATAAAATATTTTATCATTTCGCCTCCCAGCATAAGCTGTGCCGCTGTGCTGTATATCAAGCCTATGCCATAGCCTACTGCAGCCGGGATAAGGGTCACAAAAAATATCGTTGCCGCATTTGTCAGAAAGTGTGCTCTTCTCTTAACGGGTAATGCGTGCAAACAGCTGACAGACCCCGCACCGTTAAGATAAGAAAATAATATTGACGGCATAATTCCGGCTGTAATCATCGTGACCGCATTCATAATCAAATATCCGTCGGCATTTTTTTCATTTACAAAAAACAGCACCGCAACAGCCAAATACGCCGCCAGCAATCCTGCTCCGACCCACCAAAAACGCTTCAGGTTCGATTTTAATAATGCTGTATTAAAGTATGATGTTTTCAAACTCATATCCCATACCTCCCAACTCATATATAAATACTTCTTCGAGAGTCAGCGGCAAAATATCCGCAATCAGCGGCTTATATCCGCCGACAAGCTTCTTTATTTCTGACGAATCTCCTCTGACTATCATTGTTATGACGCTTCCGAACTCCGACGAATGAAGAATATCAAGCTTGTTTAAAAGCTCCTGCGGCATTTCTTTGGAAAATGCCAACTGCATTTTGTGAATATTTCCTTTCATATCGTCCAATGACTTTTGAAGAACGGTTTTTCCGTTAAACATTATTCCCACATGGTCGCATACATCTTCCAATTCACGGAGGTTGTGACTTGAAATCAGGACAGTTGTGCCGTTTTCCGCAACATCCGACAAAACAAGACTCCAAACATTTCTTCTCATAACAGGGTCAAGACCGTCAACAGGTTCGTCCAAAATCATAACCCTCGGCTTTGTGCATATTCCTAGCCAAAAAGCAACCTGCTTTTGCATACCCTTTGAAAGACGCCTTACCTTTCTTTTTTCATCAATTTTGAAAATCTCTTTCATTGCTTCGTACCGCTCCCAGCTCCAATCCGAATAAATCGATGCATAGAACTTTGCCGTCTCAAGAATTGAATAAGTTGAATAGAAAAATAATTCGTCGCTTATATAGATAACCTTATCCTTTATCTTCGGATTTTCATAGACCTCCTCACCGTTTATCGTGATTGTTCCGCTGTCCGGACGATAAATTCCGCACAAATTCTTTATTATTGTGGTTTTTCCGGCACCGTTCGGACCTACAAGTCCGTAAACAGAGCCTTCGCTGACCTCAAGACTCATATTGTCCAACGCCTTGAAGCCGTCAAAACTTTTGCTGACACCTGATACCTTAATCATTTTTACACTCCCTCCTTATTGCCGTAAATCTTATCGATATGCTCTGTCAATTTCTCCTTTTCGTATCCCAAAAAATTCAATTCGGCGACACATTCCTCAAAATTCTTTACCAGAACAGGAAGTCTTTGCTCACTGTTTTTCGTTATTCCGACAAAATATCCCTTTGCCTGTTTTGAATAAATGTACCCCTCCGCCTCAAGCGTTTTATATGCCTTTTGAATTGTATTCGGATTGATCGCAAGAGAAGCCGCCATATCCCTGACCGACGGAATTTTATCATCTTTTTCCAAATAACCTCCAATTATCAAATCCTTGATTTTTTCGCATATCTGCTCATAAATCGGTCTTGAATCCTTGGGGTTCAAACTTATCATATCACCGCCTCCTTTTGTATTAACTGTACTAATACATATAATACAGTATATGTTTTCATTTGTCAATACTTTTTTTATAAATTTTTCAAAAAAATTTTTTTTCTTATTTCAAAACGGTTGACAAATTATCATTTTTATGTTATCATATTCACATAATTTATTTATAGTATCATAAAAGGCATTGACGAAGAGTACGCAATTATATGACCTTGAGAGAGATGGCGGACGGTGCGAGCCATCGGAAACAGTTTTTGCGTTTGTAGCTTCCGAGCCGGAAAGAAGAAAGCCGTTTTCGGCAAGTAGAACTTTCCCGTGATTGCTGCGTTAAGGCATAGGGGTTGTTGGACTCCAAGAGAGGCGAAGAAATTCGCAATTTGAGTGGTACCGCGGGTATTGAATTTATACTCGTCTCAAAGCTTTTACTTTGGGACGGGTTTTTTTGTCCCTTAATTTGAAGGAGAGGATTTTATGGAAAAAATGACAGGACTTGATTTAAAAATCAAAGAAATGGCGGAAAGAATCAAAGAGCTTCGTGAAATCGAGGGACTCACTCCCTCACAAATGGCTCAAAAAACCGGCATATCCGAAGAAGAATATTCCGCCTGTGAGCAAGGCGGCGGAGATTTGAACTTTGCTTTTTTATACAGATGTGCACTTGCTCTCAATGTTAATGTTACCGATATTATAGAGGGTTCAAGCCCGAAGCTTCGTTCCTACACAGTAACAAGAAGAGGTAAGGGTCAGGAAATTGCACACGCACACGGAATGACATATTACAACCTTGCATACGCTTTCCAAAACAGAATTGCAGAACCGCTCTATGTTAAAAGCGTTTATGACCCGGAGGCAATTAACCAAGATATGAAACTTACAACTCACTCCGGCCAGGAATGTGATTTGGTTATCGAGGGCCATCTTATGGTTCAAGTCGGCGAACACAAGGAAATTTTGGGACCCGGCGACAGCATCTACTATAACAGCGACACTCCTCACGGTATGATTGCGGTTGACGGTTCGGACTGTACATTCTACGCAATTGTTTTAAAGGGCGACGATTCCGAAATTCCGGAGCTTATTCAGGAAAACGAAATCATCACAAAAAGAGCGACAGACACCACTCCGAGAGTATATCAAAATTTCATTGATGTCGAAGAAAACGAAAACGGCACTCCCACATCGATTAAATTCAAAAATACAGAGCATTTCAACTTTGCTTTCGATGTTGTTGACGAAATATCAAAGAAAAATCCGGACAAGCTTGCAATGCTTCATATCTCAAAGGATAAAACAGAAAGACGCTTTACCTTTACAGATATGAAAAAAGCATCAAACCAGTGTGCAAACTATTTCAAATCTCTCGGAATCAAAAAGGGCGATCGTGTAATGCTTGTTTTGAAAAGACATTATCAGTTCTGGTTTGCAATGCTCGGACTCAACAAGTTGGGTGCAATTGCAATTCCTGCTCCGAACCAGCTTCAGGAGCACGATTTTGAATACCGATTCAATGCCGCAGGAATTTGTGCAATAGTTGCAACTTCCGACGACGGCGTACCAGAACAAATCGACAAGGCTGCTGCGGGATGTCCACAGCTTCTGCATAAGATTATCGTTGGCGGAGAAAGAGACGGCTGGAGAACATTTAACGATGAATATACACTGTTCAGCACTCACTACAACCGCACAGAGGATGCTCCGGGCGGAGACGATTTGATGCTTATGTTCTTCACATCCGGCACAACAGGATATCCTAAAATTGCAGCTCATAACTACAAATATGCACTCGGTCACTTCCACACCGCAAAATATTGGCACAATGTCGATCCCGATGGACTTCACTTCACAATCTCCGACACGGGCTGGGCAAAAGCAATGTGGGGCAAGCTCTACGGTCAGTGGCTCTGTGAAGCGGCAACATTTGTGTTTGACTTTGACCGTTTTGATGCATCGGAAATTTTGCCTATGTTTGCAAAATACAACATTACAACATTCTGTGCACCGCCGACAATGCTCCGTATGATGATAAAGCAGGATATTTCGCAATACGATTTCTCGTCCGTTCAGCATATGACAACGGCAGGCGAAGCACTTAACCCCGAAGTATATAAGCAATTTAAAAAAGCAACCGGTCTTAAAATTCTTGAAGGTTTCGGTCAAACCGAAAGCACAATGATTATCGGAAATATGACGGGTGCTCCGCACAAAATCGGCTCAATGGGTAAGCCTGCACCGATTTATGATGTTGATTTGCTTGATGCCGACGGAAATCCCGTTCCTGTCAGCGAAAACGGCGAAATCGTTATCAAGGTTTCTGATGGTGCTCCCTGCGGACTCTTCACCGGCTACTATAATAACCCCGAAAAAACCGCAGAGGTTTGGCACGACGGTTATTACCACACCGGCGATGTTGCATGGAAAGATGAAGACGGCTTCTATTGGTATGTCGGCAGAGTTGACGATGTTATCAAGTCCTCCGGCTACCGTATCGGGCCTTTTGAAATCGAAAGCGTTATTATGGAGCTTCCCTATGTTTTGGAATGCGGTGTTTCGGCAGAACCCGACGATGTAAGAGGTCAAGTTGTTAAGGCAAGTATTGTCCTTGTTGACGGAACAGAGCCTACCGAAGAACTCAAAAAAGAAATCCAAAATTATGTTAAGAAAAAGACTGCACCTTACAAATATCCGAGAATTGTCGTATTTAAGGACAGCTTGCCGAAAACAGTAAGCGGAAAAATTCAAAGAAATAAGCTTTAATACAAAAAAGAACTGTAAAAATCCGATTTTTACAGTTCTTTTTGTTTAATCTGCAATGTCAATTTTATTCTCTATGTAATCAATTCATTTTAAATATTGATTTCACAATACCGCATAAGCATTTCGGCATTTTCATAACAACGACCCTCATTTTTCCACCTCCTCACCATTTAAAAAGACAGCAATATCCCATAAGCACAATCAATACAGCCTCCAGCACCGCAACCGCACACACAGGAAGAACACGCCCCGCAAGCATCCCGACACAAAATGTCAGTGACGCAAGCCCGATAGCCTTGCATCCGAGCATAAGCATATCAATCATCCCTTTCGTCCGATTATCTGTATAGTACATATTATTCCCCATCAAAAAAAGTGTGCAAAAAAAGAAGCCGTAAAATAAATTTACAGCTCCGTTTTTTTAGTAAATCTTATATTTCCCGTCCGAATTTATGCCATAGTGGTAACAGCATTTGTCGGGATATGCATTTGCGAATATCTGCGGTTTTGTTCCGTCCGAAATATATCTTGATACCCTTGAATTTTTTTCATCGATGCGAATTGAGCGAACATAATCTCCGCTCCTCCACATAAGAAGATTTCCGTCATCTATATTTAAAATAGGTTTTTGTGCTTTTTTATCGGTACAATATTTTTTCTCGTTCACAAACACCGAATTATTGTTAAGATAAACAAGCTTTTTTCCGTTATTATCAATCAAATACGGACTTGTTCCCTCACAGCACGGCACAAATCTGTCAGGTTTTGAATCCGCATAGCTTTGACAGCCTATAATGCGATTTTCTCCCGAATACCAAACACTCTTTTCAAACAGAAAAAAATCCTCATCAAAAAGCTTTGCCACAACCGCAGGCATCGCATTGTTTCCCAAAACACAATGCACCAAAACCGTTTCACCCCGTATTTTTGCCGAATAAAAAAGATTTTCGTTATTTGCGTTATTTCCAACCATTATTTTTTTTACACAGATATCCTCATTAAGCTTTGATATGACATATTCTTCACGGCAGTTATTTCGGCAAACGCTGTATATGAGCTCCGAATTTTTGTTCACTGCAACCGTTTTCACCGCATCCTTGTCGGCATAAACATAAAATTTATCCGTTGCATTTTTTATTGCCACCCTTTCACAGCCTCTCGTTCTTTCGCACAATCCCACAGACGGTTTATAGTAGTATAATTTTTCCGTTCCGTTTATATCGGTAATATAGTTATACAAAAAAACACCTCCGCACAGCTTTATATTAAACTATATGCAAACAGTAATAATTTGATGTCGTCGGGAATAAATTTTATATCGGAGCAACGCTTCCGCTGCGGATGCGTTTGGGTATATCAAACATATAAACGGGGACAAGAATATGAATATATCTTTAAAAAAACACTTCAAATCACTGATTATAACCAAAAAAACAATAATTATTTCCGTATGTCTTATACTTATTTCTTTTGCTTTTGTGTTCGTCTTGAAAAACAGAAAAAACGATGTAAAAAATCAGTATGCATCTGCAGAGGATTTTCATAATATTATGATATCCTCCGAATTAAATGACAGCAAGCCGACAAAATACGGCATAAAGGAATTATTGTGCCGAATTGTCGGATATGATATAACAAATCCGCAAACAATTCTTTATGACTATTCCGTATTATTTTCAAATGTGAAAAACACCGCAAATCAGGCGGATACTCTTTATCCGAAGCCTGAAGAAAAAAACGAAGTCACCACCCCGAAAACACCCGAAATATCTCACCCGATAGAAGAAGTCAATATTGCGAAGGGGCTTTCCATCTCAAACAGCTCGGGTATGGAAGTGGATGTAAACAAACTTATTTTAGAACCTCTTTCCTTTTGGCTCGGTGAGGCAGATGTTCAGGTTTTGATTGTTCACACCCACACAACCGAAAGCTACACAAGCGGCGAAAAAAAAAGATATACCGCCTCGGACAGCGATAGAAACACCGACGCCGAAAAAAATATGATTGCCGTTGGCAATGCCCTCGCCGAGGTTTTAAACAGTCGAGGAATAAAAACAATTCACGATACAACTGTGCACGATTATCCCGCATATAACGGCTCATATGAGCGATGCAAGGCAACAGTTCTAAAAAATCTCGCTGCCCACCCGTCGATTAAAATAGTGTTTGATATTCACCGTGACGGAATTATCCGTGAAGACGGAACAAAGGTTAAAGTCGCCTGCGACATAGACGGAAATAAGGCGGCACAATGTATGTTTGTTGTCGGAACAAATTCCGAGCTTAAACACGATTTCTGGCAGGAAAATTTAAAGCTTGCCGCAAAAATACAGAATAAAGCCAATGAAATGTATCCGGGCTTTATGCGTCCGCTGAACCTGCGAAGCGAACGGTTCAATCAACAACTTTCAGAAGGGTCTGTTATAATTGAGGTCGGTTCTAACGGCAACACGCTCAATGAAGCTATATACAGTGCAAAGCTTATGGGAAATGTTATCGCCGAATTGTTTGAAAAATAATTTTTCATCATAACAAAATTTGCAGTAAAAAAAAGACTTAAAACACAAAGTTTTAAGTCTTTTCTGGTGCCGATGGTCGGGGTCGAACCGACACGGTATTACTACCACAAGATTTTGAGTCTTGCACGTCTGCCAATTCCATCACATCGGCGTTTCAAACTTACCCAATTATAATAACATAATTTTTCCCTTTTGTCAATATAATTTTTCATATTTCTTTAAATATTTTTCAAAAATCCTAAAAAGCGAATTAAAATACTCTTTTTTATATAAAAGCTCAATCAGCTTTTTTTCACATTTCGTTTCCGGATTTTCTTTGTGCAAAAAAATTCATAAAATTTTCAATAAAGTATTGACATTATACCATAAAATATTGTATAATAT
>CAZGZZ010000008.1:0-44237 GCA_964530315.1 uncultured Lachnospiraceae bacterium | reverse complement strand
ATTATATACAAAAATCATAATGAAAAACAATAATTTTATATATAATCACCAACAAAATCGGCATACTTAACATTTTTGAAAGATCAAATTCGTTAAATTTTTGAGGGGTAAAATGAAAGTCGTCAGATATGGACAATAAATATCAAAAATGGATTTTTTTCAGTGTTTCTGCGGTTTTTCCAAAATCCCTACCACAAAACTTTGCACGCAAAAAAAACAGATGCAAAAGTTAATTGCATCTGTTTTTGTTAAAACTTATTTTATGATTACCAGTGACAAAACACCGCCGTATTTTGTATATAGATAAACTTTTGAGCCGAGACCGACATTTTCCGCACTTACGATATCGTTTATCGAACCGACACGATACTCGCCGTCCTCAAACACATAACAAACCGCACTCATAAGCTTGAAAATTTCGCCTGTGCCGCCCGAAATCTGTATCAAGTTATTTTCTTTCTTTGATACATTTCCGCTCTTAATTACGCTGTACTGACCGTCTATATGTCCGCCCGTTCCGGTAATTGCTCCGCCCGAAGCCGCAGTGAATACCTTAACAATTCCCGACATTCTTCCGTCGGTTGTTGTTCTAAATCTTATTGCATCGCCGGCAACAAGTGTTTTTGCCGTAGCCTTTGAAGCTTCTGAAGATTTTATTGTCTTTTTGCTTTGGTTTGTTCCGTCCCAATATTCGATTACAATATCGATATCATCGCCGTTCCACTCCTCGCTTACCTTGTTAATATACTTAATATCATTAGATGTCTCTGCCGAATTTTCCATTTCGGTATAGGTTTGAACACCGATTGTAACATCAAGCTTATTATTAACTCTGTTATAACACTTCATATTAACCTTTTCATCGTCAACCAAAGTGTTGCCGCTTACAGAGTAAGCGTCATAATCGGTTGTATCCTGTGGAATTTTGAAAAGAGTGAACTCCGAGTTCAAGATAACAGTTCCGCCCTTTAGCGAATCTCCGGCTTTTTTGTATTTTTCGGAATCGCTTGCCACAACATCAGCATAGTGATAAAGTCCTCTTGTCACATCAGCGGTCGAGCTGTTTTCCAATGCAAAATCAAGCTCTCTGATTTCGCCCGAACGGTTTGTTGTGAACACGCACAATTCCTGTTTCGGTGAAACCAATGCCCAAACATCATTCTGTGACATCCCGCCGTTTCCGTTTATGCGAATATTTTTATGACACTTGTAATCGGCAAATTTTCCGTCCTCATCATACATTTTTATAACGACATCATCCGTGTCCTCATCTCTGTAGCTTCTTATAACAAATCCGAGCTTGTTTGAAGAAACAGCTTCATTTTCGGTAAATGCTATTTCATCATATTTGTTGAGATATGCCTTTATTCCGGCACCGATATAAACTCCCGTCATTCCCATATCGGAATATGCACTTGAAATTTTATATTCCTTGCCGTCAATTGAAATAACCTTTTTGGTTCTGTCAACACTCTTAACCGTACCTATTACAGTCTTTTTGCTTGACCAGATACTCCAAAGGGTGAAAGTACCGTCAATTGAATCGGTCTTTGCAACGGTGCATATTGAACCCTCTGTAAGCCTTTCGGGTTCTGTTTCAATTCCGACAACATTCATCAATTTAATTCTGTTTTGAGCGTTGTTGTATTGAATTTGCAAATCACCGTCAGTTGTTGCATCGTCAAAATCATTAAGATAGATAATTCCGTTCACATAACCGCCAAATTGATAATCAACCGTGTTCCAAAGCTTCACAACCTCAGGAATTTCATCTCGATTGTTAGAAATCAGTTCTATGCTTCCGTTTTTGAAATTGAACATAGATGAATCATACTTTGATACAACTATACCGTTATAAATGATACTTGCGGTATCGGGAATTTTTATGTTCTTTTCCTTTTGACCGTCATAATATCTGACATTTCCCTTGCTGTAGCCCTCAAGGTCGGCTGCATTTATCTCAATTGAATAATTTCCTCTTGTCTTTTGAATATAGAGCAAAATATTTTCATATCCCGTCGATTTATAGTAATATTCAACCTCATAACCCAAAAGTCCCGAAACATCGCAATCTCCGATATCGAATATGTAGTTATTTATAAGAACCTGATTTTCTGCAATATCGCTTACATCGGCAAGTCCCGTTTGATAATCCATATTCAAAACACCCTTTGACTTATGAATATCACGGTATTCAATCAATAGAGTATTGTTGGTTTTTGTTTTGTACATTCCCTTTATTCCGTCATACTCGTGAATTGCCGAGGTAATTTCAACGGGAGGTACTTCCGATGCATCATACAAAAGCTTCATAGCTTCCGCCCATGTAAGCGGAGCATCGGGAGCTGACGAACATTTGATACCGAGCGATGCCGCTGTCTCATAATTTTTTGCTCCGTTCAAAACAGTTCCCTGTCTGTTGAGCATTATCATAAGAATTTCGCAAGCTTTTTCAGCATTGATACCCTCGTCGTTTTTAAGTCCGACTTTCTTTAGTATGGTATCCTTCATTTCATTTCCGCTCTCGTCTCGAAGCATCAGTGCCGCTTTTACAAATTCACCCGATTTAACCTCTGCTGCGGCATTAAATCCGTCAGCCTCGTTATATTCTATAATATCAAGGGCTGTTAAAATTTTGAAAATTTCCTCTCTTCCCGCATTGATAACAGACTGAGGTATCAAAACCCCTGTATTTGTCACCGCAGGAACGGCACGAAAGTTCTTAACATTTCCCGTTGCGGTTGTTTGAATCGCAACGAAAACATTATGAACACCGTAAATTTCGCCGTCCTTCAATTCGGCACTTTGTTCTATATGTTTTTCCCAGCCGCCTGTTCCGGCAACGGTCAGCTCCGCAAACGGACTTCCCGAAATGCTGTCCACATAAAAGCTTATCTTCTTTCCGGCATAGCTTCCCGGAATTGCAACATTTACAATAAATTCCGATATTCCGCTGTCACCGAAATCCACATTTTCGTATTTTGCCCATCCGTAACCGGCACTGCTTCCCAACCCCTCGGTTGAAACATAGTTCAAATTGCTTTTTTCCGAGAATTTTGAAGCATCAACACCGGCAATTGCCGAAAGTGTCTGCTCGGCTTCTTCCGCAAAAACGGTAAAACCCGTTAAAAGCATTGCCGCCGCAAGCATAATCGAAAGTATTCTTTTTTTCATATACCGGCTCCTCCTTATTTAATGTTTGTGAGCAATCTGTGAAGCATAACAACTGCTTCCGCTCTTGTTGCACTCTTTTTGGGTGAGAATTTATCATTTCCCGTTCCGTTGATTATTTGTGCGAGTGCCAATGTCTTAACCGAATCATAAGCATAATCGGAAATCTGTGCAAAATCCGTAAAGCCGATTCTTTCCTTTGTTGGGATTATGTTCTTTCCTGCTGCTTTTGTGGCTCTGTGAAGCATTGCCGCAATTTGTTCTCTTGTGACATTTTGTCCAACACCAAAGGTGTTTTCATCAATTCCCGTCACAATACCCTTTTCATACGCTTTTGCGATATAAGGAGCATACCAATCACCCTTATCAACATCGTCGAATGTCAAAATATTGACATCTCCCGTTCCGAGTCCGAAAGCTCTTGTGACAATCGCTGCAAATTCTTCTCTTGTGATGCTGTCCGCAGGAGCAAATGTTGTGTCGCTCTTTCCTGTGACAACGCCTATTGAACGCATATAATTTATGCTTGTTTTTGCCCATTCATATCCGTCAAGGTCCTCAAAAGCCTTTATTATATTTTGCTCCGAATCGTCCGATTTTTGAATTTCGTGCCAAACCTCCATTGTGAAGTCCCCGTCATCAACAACCTTTGACGGTTCAAGGTCATATTTCGGATTTGTAACATTTTCCGGCGTATTGTAGCTGTCTATGTTGCTCATAAATAATGACGCAATTTGATTGATTGTTACAAAATTGCGATTGACAAATTTATTCATCAAATCGTGCTTTGCAGCGTTTATGAGGCGTCTGTACAATGCAATTTTATCAGCTGTTACCGAAGGTGTTGCCGCCGCAAGGTCGGAAGAGAAATTAATCAATGCTTCTCCGGCATATCCCCAAGATTCTGCCGCATTGAAATATCCCACAATAACCGCCTCATCAAACAAAGAAACAAAGTTTGATGCATTTGCCGATTGAGGTGTGTTTGCAACAAGCGCTGATACTATTTCCTGCTTGCATTTATCAAAATACTGTGTGTATTTTGTATCGGATGCAATTCCGAGTTCAGTTTTATACTTATTAATATAATCGATAATATTTGTTGTGTTCTTAACATTCTTTATGTAGCTTACAACAACTTCAGGTGCAATAACACTCTTTAATCCGTTAATCCAAAGACTGTAATCACCGTCAACCTTATTTACCAATGCGTTATTCGCAAAGAATGCATCAACAACACTCTTTAATTGAGCCTTGTCCGCCGATTGCATATCGTTAAACATTTCAGATGTTATACCGAATATATCGGCATTGTTTTTCAGTGTGTTTGCAGTTGTGTCTGCCTCCGTCGAGCTATCCAAAGCAAAAAGAACATTATATATGTCATCGGGATTTGTGTACGAAAATTCAACACATTCATTTACCGTTTTACCCTTTACAACAGCTTTGTAATTTCCTGTTGCAACGGTTTGCGGCATTTTGAATTTATAGTTATATTTTCCGCCCGAAACTGTTGTTTTATACAATTGGTATAATCCGGATGTCTGCGAGAACAATGAACTTGCGGAATTATAGTTTTGCGGCACAACCGCAATAAACACATCCTCATTTTCAACATTGCTTCCCGAAATCGTTACCCAGCCGTTGTCTGCCGAAGCATTCAGCTTTTGCTCGGAAACAGTACCCGAAAAAGCTGTTACGCCCTGCATATCGGCTGTTTTAACCTCTGTGTCGTCACTGTAGAGAAAATATGCTCCGAATCCCGTTGCACCCACTCCAAATGTTTCCGATGCAATGTTAAATGATGTTGTTGCACCTCCGTTTGCTATCGCCGTATCCGCTGTTTGACGGATTTTCACCATTGAACCGTTTGCATCATATTCGCAAAGAAGAAGCTTTGCATTTCTTGATTCCGCATTTTCTTTATCTCTTTCAATCGATGCACTTGCACCGACAGCCGTTGTTGTTTTTGCAATTGTAGGTCCTGTTATTGTTTCATACTGCCATTCAAAACGGAACTTGTTAATATTTATACTTCCACCATCAGCAGTAACCTGTATATTCTTTGTGCCTGTCACGGGAACTGTTATTTCAACCTTGTGAGGTGTTTGGAAGTTTGAATATCCGCTTGTTTTCGGAATTGGAACCTTTGCAATTTCCGTTCCTTCATCCGTTTTTACGATAACATTTCTGCCGTCAACCCATGTTGATGCATACACTTCAATATATTTCGGAGAATGTGTTCCGAAATTCATACTAAGATATTCCGCATAGTGAATGCTTGCAACATCCTGAAGAATACTGTAACCGTTATCGTCAGCGTTTGCTTTCATACCGTTGTTTACATCAACTCCATTGACATTATCGACATAAGTTTTAAGTCTTGCACATTCATAGGCATTTGTTAATGTATATGGGTCATAATTCACCTGTTGAAGTGTATTTCCCTGTCTGTCTTTATAATAATATGTATGTGCCGCAAGTGCGTTCGGCATAAGTGCAATCATCATCACACCGGCAATCATAAAAGACATCAATCTTTTTTTCATCGAGCCTGCTCCTTTCATATTCGCCGCACCAACGGGCGGATAACCGTCCGTTGGTGCAATGCGATTTTATTTTGTATATTCCTCATTATATCCGAGACCGAACCAGAGGAAGTTACTTGTTTTTCCTCCCGTAAATGACAAATAGATGTCATATGTTCCGGCTTTTAATGTCTTGTCAAGCTTTGCAAATTCAAGGTTATAATCATACCATGAATCGTGTGCACTGACAAATGTACCGTAAAGCTCGCCGTCCGGGCTTCCAATCCTCAACTCAACAGGCTGACCTGCATTTGCTCCGCTTCCGCACATTCTCACAAACATTTCGTTTGCATCGTCCTTAATTTCAACATTCTCGAACTTAACAACGGCATTTTGTGTTTTGTTGATGATATAGTGAATTTCTCCCTCGGGGATAACAGTTATTCCTGCATCTCCCGAAACAATTGCACCTGTATCGGCATAAACGCCCTTTGCAACTCTTGCCATATCGTCACTTACACGGTCAAGACTTATCTTTTCGATATTGATTGACTTGTAATCGTCGATTTGGATATATATGTTTGCTTTTTCCGGAGCACCCACAAATCTCACGATATTTATATCAACAACATCCTCTTCGGGTGTCTTTGTATAAATAACCGCAGATTCCTTTATTTCATAGTCTGTCAAACTGTTTCCAATAATAACCGAAACTTCGTCAGCAGTGTTACAGTAATCTCCCGAATAATAAATCGAAAGTTTGTTCTTGTCACCGGAGAAGTCAACATCCTTGAAGCAAATCCAATCTCCGTTCTTTGACGGTTTGAAGAGTCCGTCCTCGATTTTTGCTCCGTTTGAAATTTCAACATTGTCCTCAAGTGTTATGAATGAATTTTCCTGTTCATATGTATTCAAATAAGGTGTTTTATCTTTCAAATACTGCACTGCACCCGTTGTAAACATTTTTTCGTTCGGATACTGCGATTTTTCTATCGCATCCTTTCCTCCCTCAACATATCCGAGGTCGGAATTGTTCCAAACATCGACAACAGCCTGCGAGTTTCCCAAATCCTGACGATAAAGAGATGTGTCATAGTTCACATCATTATCCCAATACATAATGTTATTGTAGAATTGGAACATTGCAGCCATTCCGTCGTAATAAACAACAGCATTCATTGTTCCGTCGTTTGCCCATGAATTTGCAACGGTGTTATGGTGGTCACGGGTTTTCAGTCTTTCCGTTCCCGCCATTGTTCCGTACTGATACCAAGGAGCGGTATCTCTTGCGTGAATTGAGCCGTCTTTAATATCGTTATAGGCAAATTCACTCGGCAAAAATGCTGGGTGATATCTGTCAGCTTCGTTTGATATTTCTCCGGCACCGTACCATGATTCATTTGTTGAATAGCCGTAGCAGTGTCTGCCCGAACGGTGAAGCGTGTTTGAATAGATAGCGTTTCCGCCTCTCGGTGTGTCGGGTTCATCCCATGCTTGAGTTCCGATAAACAATCCGCCGACATAACTTGCCATATATCCGCAATCGAGAAGAGCGTTATTTTCTATGTATTCGTAACAGCCTACCGAATAAATTCCGGCACCTGCGGAATATTGAATTGTGTTGTTTAAAATCACATTGTCCTTTCCGCCGACATAAATACCCATTTCGCCTCTCGGAGGAGCTCCGTCTGGATTATATTTATCCCATGCATCGATATAACCGTCACGCTGATCCTGTGAATATGAATAATGTGAAATATATTCATATGTTCCGTCACGAAGCATACACATAACAGAATTATTCATCTTAATACCGCCGCCGTAGGTGTCAATTCCCTCAATTCTCACATACTTGCTGTCAGTCAAGTCTATCATAACCTGGCGAACCTTTTGTTCAAGCTTCAAACTTTCGGCAGTTTCGCCCTCGGGAGGAAGAATATAAATCTTTCCGTCCTCAAATGCCCATTCTCCCGGCTTGTCAACCGTGTTAATGTGGTTTGTTATCCAAGCATAGTTTGTTGTATGTCCTTTATTTGCGGAGAACCACCATTGCTTACACTTATCTGTTACGGTAAGCTGTCCCGGCTCACTCTTTTCAACCTTTGCCGTTCCCAAGCTCCAAGCCGCACCCGTATATGCAATAACGGTTGCTCCATTCCAGAAACCTGCCTCCTGGTCAAGATCTGTTGTCGATGTCAAAATCGAGTTGTTTGCCGGTGAAACCTTAATGTTTCCCTGAACTCCCCATACCGGGTCAAGATTTTCCGGACGAAGGTTCATATTTTCGTTTGTATTCTCGTTGGGGTGAATACCTGCCAAAAGATTTTTCTGCTTATAGAAAATCTGATTTCTTCCGTAACCCAAATCGGTCAATGCATCATAAACAAGCATTTCCTGTCCATATACATTTATTTTTGTTCCGACAGGTGCACCCAATTCCTTTGTTGCCGTCAGCTTAACGCTTTCTCCGTCAGCCGCCTTAAAGGTTATCGGATTTGAAACCGTTCCGTTATTTTTCGGAGCAAGAAGTTCATAATATGTTCCGCCTCTGATTATAACGGTATCACCCGCTTTTGCGGTCCGGGATGCTTTTTCAATTGATGCAAAAGGTCTTTCGTAAGAACCGTCATTTGAATCCGACGCATTTTCTTCGTGCGAAACATAGTAGGTATTTCCGCCTATGTTTTCAAGTTTCCATTCGTTATAATTTGCTTTAAGCTGTGAAAAATATTTGTCGTTCAAAATCGTCTCGGCATTTGACTCATATTCAACGACATAAATTCCGTCCTTTTGCTTTAGGGTTTTTCCCTCTATGTCGGCAAAGTAGCGGAGCGGAAAATAAACCTTACCGTTCACCGTTCTGGTGATATTTTCAATTTCATAAGGTTTTGATGAATAGTTCTGCTTTGTAAGAACACCGTTTTTATAATGGAATGTGTAAGCATCCTTCATTATTACCCATTCATCTTCTTTTTGCTCGTAGTAATACTCAAATGCTCTTGAGAAGGTGTGGATTGGGAGATAAATTTCTCCGTCCTCAACATAAGGAATTTCTTTCGGGTCATCATTATTGACATATCTTCTTCCGCCATTAACCATTATAACGGGTGAAAAGCTCGATGCAATAATTGCCGTTTGTACCGCTTTTTCATAATCGGTAAGATTCGGCATAACATCATAATGACCGATTTTCGAATCGGAAATACCCAAATACATATCCGTTCCGAGCATTTTTGCTCTTCTTATCAATACCGAATAAATATCTATCGCCTTATCTGTTTTCAAAACCATCTGATACTGACCCTTGTGCAAACACGGATTAAATGTTATCGATGTAGATGAGCCTGACAGCACCTTTGTATATGTATTGTCGTTCATCATAAGAGTGAAATTTGACTCACCGTTTTTCGGTGTGAATTTAAGCTCAATGCTTGCCGCATTGAACGGAATGTATAAATTATACACAACTTTTCCGCCGTCGGACAGCTTGAAAACAGAATTTAAATATTGTCCGTTCAAAACCTCCGAATAGCTTCCGAGGTCAACATCCAATGTTTTCTCACCGGCAGTGTCTGTTGTCATCGCCGACACACCGCTCGGCACACCCAGTGTCAAAGCAACCGACAATGCCAAAATGCCCGAAATCACTTTTTTTAATTTCATTTTTCATCTTCCTTTCCTTTTGGTTGATTTTCACAGCTTGGTATTACTTTTTATATAATACTGACCTTTATCGATACCGCCGAAAAAATTTCTGCTTCAATGCTGTATTTTATACAATGACGAGCCGTTTTTTCTCACATAGTATCTTATGTTTTTATTATACCATACAGACAATAAAAAAGTAAATACGATAATAGTCCAAAAATGTTAGATTTTCGTCCAATTTCTTTTGTCCGACTGTCATAAATAACAAAAAGAATAATCATTTTTGTTCACAATGACAAGCGAGCAGAAAACAAAAACATTTTCTGCTCATTTTTCCTATTTTGTACCCAATCCGAACCACAGAAAATTACTGTATTTTCCCGACTCGAATTTTATGTATATATCATATTTTCCGACAGGCAATGGCTTATCGGTCTTAACCGATTCGACACTGTAATCATACCATGAATCCTTTTCACTTTTGAATGTTGCATATGTTGCCTCTTCGGTATTGCTTCCGATGCGAAGGGAAATTTTCTGTCCTTTGTAAAGCTCACCCTTTGAGCAGGCTCTCACATAAAAAGTATCACAACCCGACGGAATTTCAACATTTGTAAATTTGATAACCGTGCCGCTTGTTTTGTTCAGAATTGTATGTGTTTCACCCTCCGGAATAACGGTAAAGCCTGCTCCGTTTTGAACCACAAATTCACTCTCATCGGCATAGCATCCCACCTTGACACCTGCCATTTCGTCCTCAGAAGATTCAAGTCTTATCTTTTCAATATTGACCGATTTAAAATCATCAACTCTTATATATATCTTCTTTTTCCCCGAAATTCCCGAAAATCTTACAGTGTGAACATCCACTGCGTTTTGTGTCGGTGCATAGGCTATCAGCTCCGTTTGCTGTTTTTCGGCGTAATCATCAAGGCTGTTGCCTATTATAACCGAAACAGTGTCCCTTGTGTTGCAATAATTTCCCGTGTAATAAACAGAAAGCTTATTGTAATTTTTAAAATCTATCTCACCGAAACAAATCCAATCCCCGTTCTTTGACGGCTTGAACAATCCGTTCTCAATTTTTGCACCCTCCGACACTTTTGCTTTTGAAAGGTTGATAAAATCGGATTTTTCGGAATTCAGCAACGGGGTTTTATCGCTCAAAAGCCAATCCGCACCGCTTGCGAAAATCTTCCCGTTCGGATAGGCTTCTGTTTCTATTGCTTCCTTTCCTCCCTCAACATAACCAAGCTCGGAATTATTCCATTCATCCGTCACCGTCTGCGACCCCTCCGATTCCTGGCGGTAGAGTGAGAGCTGATATTTGACATCATTATTTGTGTAATACATAACATTGTTGTAAAATTGGAACATTGATGTTTGTCCGTCATAATAAACCAATGAGTTCATTGTTCCGTCATTTGCCCACGAATTTGCAACCGTGTTGTGATGGTCACGGGTTTTCAGCCTTTCCGTTCCGGCTATCAATCCGTATTGATACCACGATGCAGTATCTCTTGCGTGGATTGAACCGTCCCTGATATCGTTATACGCAAATTCACTCGGCAAAAATGCCGGGATTCTTCTGTCATTTTCAGCAAGCTTTGCCGCACTGTACCAATCCTCGCTTGTCGAATAGCCATAGGCGTGTCTGCCCGAACGCATAAGTGTATTTGAATATATTGCATTTCCGCCTCTGGGCGTTGTCGGGTCTTCCCATGCCAATGTTCCGATAAACAATCCTCCGACATAGCTTGACATATATCCGCAATCAAGAATTGCATTATTTTCTATATATTCATACCGCCCCACCGAATAAATTCCTGCGCCTGCGGAATATTGAATTGTGTTGTTCAAAATGATATTATCTCTTCCGCCGAGATAAATTCCCATTTCACCTCTTTGCGGTGCTCCGTTTTTATCATAGCAATTGCCGTCATCGATATATCCGTCTCTTTGGTCAAGAGAATATGTGTAATGCGATATATATTCATAATTTCCGTCTCGGAGCATACACATCTCGCTGTTATTCATCTTAACTCCGCCGCCGAAGATATCTATTCCCTCAATTCTTATGTACTTGCTGTTCGACAAATCAACCGCTATCCGGCGAACCTTTTGTTTTATTTGCAGTGATTCTGCATTTTCACCTTTCGGCGGAAGAACATAAATTTTTCCGTCCTTTATTGCCCACTCTCCCGGCATATCTATTGCATTTATATGATTGGTTATCCATGCATAATCGGTTTTGTCACCTTTTGAGGCAAACCACCATTCCTTTGTTTTATCGGTTACATAAAGCTTTCCTTTTTCGCTTTTTTCAACCTTTGCCGTACCCAAGCTCCACGCGTTTCCCGTATATGCAATAACCGTTGCTCCCGTCCAGAAGTTTTGTTCCTGATTGAGGTCTGTCGATGAAGTTAAAACCGAGCTGTCTGCTTGCGACACCTTAATATTTCCCTGAACTCCCCAAAGGCTTGCAAGCTTTTCGGGGCGCAAATTCATATTTTCATTCGTATCGATATTGGGATGAATAGCCGCTTGAAGGTTTTCGCCGCCGTAAAACAGCTGATTTTTCCCGTATCCCAAATCCTTTAGTGCATTATAAACCAAAAGTTCCTGTCCGTAAGAATTTTTATATGTTCCGACAGGTGCACCCAAATTTGCCGTCGCAGAAATTGTCACCTTTTCGCCGTCCTTTGCCTTAAATGTTATCGGATTTGATGCCGTTCCGTTATTTTTCGGCGAAAGTGTTTCATAATACACACCACCGTCGATTATAACGGTATCGCCCGCTTTTGCAACTTCAGCCGCCTTTTGTATTGTTTTAAACGGTTTTTCGTAGGTTCCGTCATTATCGTCGCAGGACAGACATTTTCTCGACACATAATATGTCGTTCCCTTTTCTTCTTCAAGTTCTGAATTTTTGAAAAATGTCAAAAGCTCCGAAAAAATCTCATCCTTGAATATTTTTCGTATATTCGATGAATATTCAACAACATAAACACCGTTTTTCTCCTTTACACACTTTCCCGAAAGCTCCGCAAAATAGCGAAGAGGAAGATAAATCTCACCGTTTATATTTTTTGATATATTGTCTATTCTGTATGGCTCGGAGGAATAGTCCTGCCTTGTCAAAATACCGTTTTCAAATCGGAAAGTATGTTCGTCCCTCGTTATAATCCATTTTTCATCGGTTTTTTCGTAGTAATATTCAAAGGCTCTCGAAAAAGAATGAATCGGCAGATAAATCTCCCCGTTTTCAATATAGGGCACTTCCCTTTCATTGTCGTTATTGACATATCTTCTTCCGCCGTTGACCGTTATAACAGGTGAATTTTCCTTTAAAATCACAGCGGTTTGAATTGCTTTTTCAAACTCCGTCAAATCGGGCATTGTTTCATACGAAGCTATTTTGGAATCACTTGAACCGATTATGCGGTTTCCGAGCATTTTTGCTCTGCTGATATTAATCGAAGATATCGAAACATCCTTGTTTGCCGAAATCGTCATACGATATTCGCCCTTTATCAAATTGGGTTCTGTTTCAATTCTGTTTGAAGTCTTATTTAGAATTGCGGTATATGTGTATTCGTTCATCTTGACGGTAATTTCCGCATTTGTGATTTGGGGACATATAATATCTATGCTCGCCGTATCAAATGGAATGTATATTTCATAAATCGCTTCGGAATTTTTCAAAAGGTGCAAAACATTATTGCTGAATTCTCCGTTACTGATTTTTATGTAATCGTCAAGCTCCGTATTTATGCTTTTCTCTCCTGCGGTATCGGTCGTGAGTGCATAGGCTTGTCCGCCAAAGCTTGAAAGTATCGTGCATAACGCAATTATAAAAGAAACAATCTTTTTCATTTCATTTTCCTTTCAGAAATCTTTTTTATTCTATTATACACCTTATTTTTAGAAAAAGATATAGGAAAATAGTCCAAAATTGTTTGATTTTAGTCCAAAAGTAATAAATATCGGAAAAATCATTGATTTTTTTCAAAACAAAATGTATAATCAGTATGTTGATAAATAAGGGGGGTATTTGAAAATGGCACAACAGAAAAGCTATGAATTTGAAAATTTGATTGTAATTGATAAATTTTATCCGTGCTATGTGGCAATTCACGAAAAAAGCTTTTTCTTCCCCGGAGAATCACACGATTTTTGGGAATGTTCGTATGTTTTGAGCGGAAGTGCCGATGTCGGTGCCGATGAAAATGTTTATCATATAAACAAAGGTGATTTTATTTGCTACAAGCCTATGGGATTTCACACCTTTGTCCACAACACCACCGACACAACCGTTATGACCCTTTGCTTTTCTGCACACGGCAGACTTATGAAGCACTTTCAAAACAGACTCTTCACTCTTTCCGAAGATCAAAAAAAAATTCTTGAACTGATAGAAAAGCGACTGCCGACGAAGTTTGAACTTGATTTCACCGTCCCCGAAAACACAAAATATCTGCGGTTTATAAATGACGGTATGCCGAATTTACAGCTTATTGCGGCTTATATGACAGAACTGCTTTTCTCAATTTACGAAAATAACCAAACAAATAATATGATTGAATCGGCAGAAACAATAATTTTCAAAAAAGCAGTCGATTATATGAAAAAAAATATTTACCGCTCGCTGTCTCTTCCCGAAATAGCCAACCATTGCAACACAAGCCAATCGGGACTAAAAAGAGTTTTTGCAAAATTTACGGGTTATCCCGTTCACAAATATTTTTTGAGAATGAAAATCGACACCGCCTCAATGTGCTTAAAAAACGGAGAGGGTGTGTCACAAATAGCGGCAAAGCTGGGATTTTCCTCACAGGCTTATTTTTCTTCCGTTTTCAAAAGAGAAATGGGTGCAAGTCCGAGAGAATTCAAAAATATGCAGTCATAATTTTTATTTTGCATAAAATCATCAAATTTTGGCACTTATTATGCTTGACTGTATTGATGAATTGTAATATAATGGATACATACAAAATTCTATAATGAATAAGGAGATAAAAAGATGAAAAGAACGGAATACAACGATAATAAATTTGAATTTCCTTTTGTTGCCTACACTCCCGAAAATGTTTCGGGCAAGCTTCCTGTTATAATTCAGCTTCACGGTGCGGGCGAAACAGGCAATGGAAACGAAGAATTGAGTAAGGTTGAGGTTTACGGTTTTCCGCAGTTTTTCCAAAAAAGCGAAATTCCGTGTATTCTCATACTTCCGCAATGTCCTCCCGACAGTTTTTGGGCAGCTCACATAGAGGGTCTGCGATCTTTTGTTGACAGCATTAAGGGTGAATTTGATATAGACGAAAACAAAATGTATTTGACAGGTGTCAGTATGGGCGGATTCGGAACATGGTATATGGCAATGGCATTTCCCGAAATTTTTGCTGCAATCGTTCCCGTGTGCGGCGGCGGTATGACCTGGAGAGCTCCTGTTCTTCAAATGCCGATTTGGGCGTTCCACGGAGCTGATGACGAGGTCGTTGACCCCCGTGAAACAATGCAGATGATACTAAAAGTTCGCCAAACAAACTCAAATGATGTAAGAATGACAATTTTCGATAAAACAGGTCACGACTCATGGATTAAGGCATATACCAAGGAGCTTTTGGATTGGCTTCTTGAAAAAAGTAAATAATAATTATAAGAGGAGCGGTGAAAAATTCACCGCTCCTCTTATAATTTCAACATATGCAATCCTTTTCCGACCTTTATCTCCCTTGAATTGATTTTTATAGTCAAATTCTTTTCCGAATTGATATGAACATATTCACATTCACCATACGGCTCAATCTCAATTATTTCACCATCCCGAACAGAACAATTATAGCCTCTCAATCCATCTTTACATATAACAAACACTTTCTTTAACAGAGTTTCCTCCAGGCATTTAAAATGCTCGTGAACATCATTGTCGCAAGCTCCGCCCTGACAATCCGTCATTTCCATTCTGTCCTCATAAATCAGCGGACACATATCATATCCGCCCGTTGGCTTTTGTTCTCCGCCTCTGTACCATCCGGAAATCAAATCAATATACCCCTCCGTAACAGTCTTTATTTTATACTTTCCCCGGTATCCCTTTTCAATTTCTTTCGGGATGCTTTCATAACCGTCCTTAAACGGTGCTTCGCAATCGGGAATCATAACTTTGTATCTTGTATATGGATCTTTTATAAACGCCCATCGCAGGTTTTCCTCTTCGTCAACCATTTGAATACACGCACCCATAGTATCTACGGTATCTTTCAAATATTTCTCCTTACCCGTCAAAAGATAGAGATAATATGTACCGTAGGTTTTCCACGAAGTCCAGCCATGTGGAGTATTCATCATATTCCCCCTTATCATCACATCATACTGTGCTTCCCAAAATCTTAAGGTAGCACCTCTTGTTCTGCAGTCGGGAGTTATCAATTCCTCCAAGCATTTATGAATTTTAACGAGATATTCAGCCGCCTTTATAAACGGCTCTCTTTCTTCCTCCTCTAAAGTCAATGCATAATAGGCTATCTGCAAAATCGAACAATTTATCATTCCGTCCTCTAAAGTATGCTCTCCTTCGGTTCCTATTTTTTCAAGAAGTTTAACCAAATCCAAAACCGCCGCTTTTGCCGATTCATAATGTTTTTTATAACGCTCTTCATACTTTGTATCGTTCTTTGCAAGTTCCTTTTCACACAACGCAAGCTCCAGCATACTCTTTGCGATGTATATTACGGAAGTATAGTGCGTATTTCCGCTCCTGTATGCCCCGTCGGGAGTTTGACGGTCAATCAAATCCTGTGCCATATTGTTTGCGTAGTCAAGGTATATTTCGTTATGTTCCTTGTCCGATTCATACAAATCGGTCAATAAGCTCAAAAGACAGGCAGTGTTCTGCACTCTTTGGGGACATAAAATTGGCTTCCCGTTTTCAAAGTCAAACATATAGGGCATTATTTCGTCAAAATTCTTTTTTGCAAGAGTATCAAGAGTTTCATCGGGATAATGTTTCTTTGCAAGAAAAGAAGAAAAATGTCCGTACCAACTTTCTGTATGCGTTGTTGCTTTCTGCGGTCGGTATATAGCATTTTTTCTTGCGGCTTTAAGATAATATCCGTAATCGTGACGGCAATGAACCATACCCTCACTTATTTTCCCCGACTCAGTTATCACTCTTGCGGTATATACGCCATATTCCGAAACGACAAACTCTTCTTTATCGCTCATTTTTCCGCTCGGAGCTATGACCTCAATACGATAATTTTCATTTGTAAAAACCTTAAGTCTTGCCGTCTCGCCCTTTGCAAGCGAATATCTCTCAAAATCAAGCATCGGCAGAGAAAACCTTTTATATACTGTGTCCCTGAATTTATCAACATCATCAAGTGGCGTTATGCTTATACTCCTCATAAGCGTTTCCCCCGGTGCAATCCCTTTCAAATTATCGGGATAACGGGATGGCAGATTTTCATTCAACGTAAAAAGCAGATTACCGGTATAAATTCTGTGTCCGAAATATTGTTCTCCAGTATTTTCATCATATACAATATTATAATCCAACTCCCAAGCGGCAATTGGAGAATCGCAGGTAACAGCCACTATATTTCCTAAAGGGGACATAAAATACCCTGTGAAATGTGTTTTTTCACATCTTAAAAAACTCGGAAAAAATTTATCGTTCCATTGCGGATATTCACTCATATATGAATTTATTCCCAATGAAATACCGATTGCATCGGGGAATATTTTTGTGTCCCCTTTATTTGTTATTCTCACTTTCAAAGTAAGGGTATCTTTAGAAATTATATGTTCTGTTTCAAATTCCGCACCCAGTGCAAATCCTATATATTTTCCGTTCTTTTCCGATAACTCGATATCGGTTCTTTCATCATTTGTTTTATAATAAAGCATAGGGCCTTTGCCCTCATAAAAAGGAACTCTCACTCCGTTTGCAAAAATTTCGGAAATAATACCTTTTTCGCTGTTGTAATATTGAACCTCCATATTGACCTCCCGAATAAATTTCTTCCGTAAAACGCAACACACTCTAAATGTCCGCTTCACTCTTTTCTTCTATTATACACCATTTTTTCAAAAAAAGATATATAAAAAAAGTTCAAAATTATTCGATTTTTGTCCAAAATTTGCTTTTTTCGCCTTTAAATATTCCAGCCGCCGTTCACTTCCACAATCTGACCCGTTATATAAGCCGCCTTTTCCGACGCAAGAAAATAAACCGTCTCCGCACATTCTTCGGGAGTTCCGCACCGCCCCATCGGAATTTCTTCACAAATTTCTTCGATTTCTTCCCTTGATAAAGCACAATTCATCTGTGTTTCTATCATTCCTGGTGCAACACAATTTATGCGTATTCCCGACAGAGCCATTTCCTTTGCAAGAGCTTTTGTCAGTCCCGCAACGCCTGCTTTTGCCGCAGAATAATGTGTTTCACAGCTTGCACCGCACTGTCCCCATATAGATGAAATATTAACCACAGAGCCGCCGTTATTCGACAGCATATTTTTCAAAACTCTCTTTGTCACATTGTAAATTCCCGTAAGATTTACATTAATCATATTATCCCAGTCGTCATCTTCGATATCAACAAAAAGCTTTTGCTGTGCAATTCCTGCATTATTTATAAGAATATCAATGTTTTTTGCATCATTGACTATTTTATCCAATGTGGCAGACAACGACTCCCTATTGCCAATATCTGCTTGATACACCTTTATTCCGAGCCTTTTTGAAATCTCATCAGCCGATTTTTCGTCCTTATTATATGTTGCAAAAACATTGTGTCCGTTTTTTGCAAATATCTCCGAACAAGCCGCACCGATTCCTCTCGTGCCTCCCGTTATCAACACATTTTTGCCCATAATAAACCTCCGTTTTGTGTTATGAATATATCAATTATACAATATTATCAAATTTTTTTCAAGTGATTTGTTGACCTCACATTCGTTTTATGCTAAAATTTAGATATGAATTCTGAAAGGACAAAAAGTATGCACACTGTAAAAGAAGCAATAATTGTTGAGGGGACATATGACCTGATAAAGCTGTCTGGATTTTTGGATGCGGTTATTATAAAGACAAACGGATTTTCGATTTTTAACGACAAAGAAAAAATCCAAACAATAAAAACTCTCGCAAAAAAAACAGGAATTGTAATCCTGACCGATTCCGATTCTGCAGGCTTTAAAATAAGAAATTTTGTCAAGCAATCCATTGATGACGGAATTGTCCGCCATGCTTATATTCCCGACATTTCGGGCAAGGAGAAAAGAAAAACAGAACCGTCAAAAGAAGGACTTTTGGGCGTTGAGGGCATAAATAACGATATCATTTTAAATTCTCTCATTCTTTCCGGCTGTGAAATCGACGGCAAAAAGGATGATAAACAAACAAACCGTATAACAAAATCCGACCTTTATGTTCTCGGTCTTTCGGGAGGAAATAACGCAAGTAAAAAACGCAATGCATTGTGCACTGCGTTAGATCTGCCTTCAAAAATTTCCGCAAATATGCTCATTTCGGTTTTGAATAAGCTTATGAATTATGAACAGCTATCAAACTGGGTCGAAAACATTTCGGAAAATTAAGCTCAAAATCCAAATAAATCATCAACATTATCTACTGCACCGACTGCCGCAACGCAAAGAGTTTTTGTATCAAGAACTCTTTCGATGATTTCGGCAACCGATTGTTTTGACACGGCATTTATCTTTTTTATTACCTCTTCTGATGAAACAATAGGTCTGTCAAGCAAAAGATTTCTGCCTGCCGCCTGCATTCTTGAGCCGACGCTTTCATAGCTTAAAATATAATTTCCTTTCAGCTGTTCCCTTGCCATTGTCAGCTCATCATCGGTGAGCATTTCTTTTTTTATCTTAATTATTTCTTTTTCAATCAATTCCGCTGTTTTTTTGACATTTTGAGGTGCTGTTCCTGCACAAACATTAAACATTCCCGTTCCTATATATGCCGAATGATAAGCATAAACAGAGTATGCCAAACCCTTTTGTTCTCTTATATTCTGAAACAGTCTTGACGACATTCCGCTGCCGAAAATATTATTGAACACAAGCAAGCTGTAAACCCCGTCATCCTTGACATCTATGCTTTCAAAGCCGAGCATAAGCTGTACCTGTTCGGCATCCTTTGTTCTGACAATTCTCTCTCCGGGTTTATAGACACTGTGTGGAATAATCACCTCATTATCGCACATTTTTGAGCTTGCAAAATACTTTTCAAACAAGTCAAACATAGACTCATCAAAATTTCCCGAAACTGAAATTACCGTGTTTTTTGTTGTATAATGAGATTTTATATAGCTTCTCATTTTGTCGGAATTGATTTTTTCAAGACTTTCTGCTGTTCCGAGAATGGGGCGTCCCATAGGGTCATCGCCGTATGCCGCTTTCATAATCAAATCGGCACAAAGCTCCTCCGGCTCATCCTCATACATACTGATTTCTTCGCCTATAACCTTTCTTTCAAGGTTCATTGCTTCTTCATCAAGCCTTGAAGAAAAAAGCATATCCGAAAGAACATCAATTGCCCTTTCCATATGTTCATCGAGAGTTTTTGTGTAGTAACAAGTGTATTCCCTTGTAGTGAATGCATTCAGCTGACCGCCGACAGCATCGATTTCATAAGCTATTTTTTTTGCATCTCTTGTTTTTGTTCCTTTAAAAAGCATATGTTCAATAAAGTGCGACATTCCGTTTTCGTCCTTTGCCTCGCACCTTGAACCGTTACCTATCCAAACGCCAATCGAAACGGACTTGACATACGGAATTTTTTCCGATACCACTCTTATTCCGTTTGATAAAACTCTGATTGTATGCATATAAAACTCTCTCCCGAACCGAGGGACGCTAATTTAGCGTCCCCCTCATATTTTATTTATTTTCTTTTATATATTTAACCGCTTCTTTTTTTGCATCTTCGATATTCATTTCAACTGCACTGTCGGCGGTTCTCAATTTATATTCGACAATACCCTCACCGCATTTCTTACCTACAACAATACGGAGCGGAATACCTATAAGATCGGAATCCTTGAATTTAACTCCGGCTCTTTCTGCTCTGTCATCAAGCAACGCTTCGATGCCCTCTTTCTTTAAATCCTCGTAAATCTGTTCGGCAAGCTTCATCTGTTCCTCTTCCTTGTTGTTGACAGGAACAACAGCAACCTCATAAGGAGCTATCGCCACGGGAAGAACTATTCCGTGTTCATCATGCATTTGCTCTATAGCCGCCGCAACACATCTTGTCACGCCTATGCCGTAGCAACCCATAATGACTGTTTTTTGCTCGCCGCTTTCATCTGTAAATTTAAGACCCAATGCATCGGAATATTTTGTTCCGAGCTTGAATATGTGTCCGACTTCTATTCCCTGTGCTGTCTTTATCGGTTTTCCGCATTTCGGGCATATGTCGTTATCTGTGATAACTCTTATATCCGCCACCTTATCGGGTGTGAAATCTCTGTTTATATTAACATTTTTATAGTGATATCCCGTATCGTTTGCACCGACTATGAAATTCTTCATACCGGCAACCTCTAAATCAGCAATCACTTCGATTTCAAGACCGATAGGTCCGGCAAAGCCAACCTCTGCTTTTGTAAGCTCTCTTACCATAAACGGTTCTGCAAGCTCCAAATCGTCAACACAGCCGACAAGATTTTTGAGCTTAACCTCGTTAATTTCTCTGTCACCTCTTACCATTGCGGCTATGTATTTATCATCTGCCTTGTATATGATTGTCTTTGCAAAAACATAAGGCTCTGTTTTGAAAAATCCGACCAAATCTTCAATTGTATGAGCATCGGGTGTTTCAACCTTTTCAAGCGACAAATCACCGTCGGCAAATTCCTTTTCCTGCGGAACACATTCGGCTTTTTCATAGTTTGCGGCATATCCGCAGGCATCGCAATATGCAATTCCGTCCTCACCGACAGGAGACTTAACCATAAATTCCTGTGAACCGCTTCCACCCATTGCTCCGGAATCGGCATCAACTATAGTGAAATCAAGTCCGAGTCTTTTGAATATTCTGCAATAAGCGTCATACATCTTATTATAGGACTCATCAAGTCCCTCTTTTGTCATATCAAAGCTGTAAGCATCTTTCATAACAAATTCACGGCTTCTCATAACGCCGAAACGGGGTCTTCCCTCGTCACGGTATTTTGTCTGAATTTGATAAAGCGTCATAGGATATTCCTTATATGAACGAACTTCATTTATAACCGTTTGAGTAAAAAGCTCTTCGTGCGTCGGTCCGAGACAGAAATCTCTGTCATATCTGTCCTTCAATTTGAACATACTCTGACCGAAAACATCCCATCTGCCCGATGCCTGATATGCTTCAGCCGGCAAAAGCGCCGACATCAAAAGCTCCTGTGCTCCGGCTTTGTCCATTTCCTCTCTGACAATCTGCTCAACCTTTCTCTCACATCTCAAACCCAAGGGAAGATATGAATAAATTCCGGCTGCAAGCTTTCTTATATAGCCTGCTCTCATCATAAGCTGATGGCTTGCGATTTCCGCATCTGACGGCACTTCTCGAAGAGTAGGTGCCAATAATCTTGTCATTCTCATTGTATTATTTACTCCTTTTTATATTTTAAACCAACATTACACAATTTGTGCTCCGCTTTGAATATTTTTAACGGTTGTCAAAACCGAAAGTTCTCCGTCGTGTTCAGCAGAAAGAATCATTCCGCAGGATTCAAGTCCCATCATCTTTCTCGGTTTAAAGTTTGCAATAAACACAACATTCTTGCCTATCAATTCCTCCGGAGTATGGTATTTTGAAATGCCCGACAAAATCTGTCTTGTTTCGTTTCCGACTTTAAGAGTAAATCTCAAAAGCTTATCGGATTTTTTAACCTTTTCACATTCCAAAACCTTTCCCACTCTTATATCAAGCTTTTCAAAATCTTCAAATTCGACAAGATCCTTAAACGGCTCAATTTCAATTTCAGGTTCTTTTGGTGTATTTTCCGCAATAAGCTCTTCCATCTTCTTTTCCGCATCAATTCTTGCAAACAACGGTTCTGCCGCTCCAACCTTGCCGCCACATTTCAAAATGCCGAAAGTCTTTGAGCTTTCATATGAGATATCTTCCGCACCGATTTGGTTTTTAATTGCTTCAGCCGTGCTTGGCATAAATGCTGACAAAAGCGATGCAATAATTCTTATTGTTTCCAAAAGATTATATAAAACTGTTCCGAGTCTTTGTTTTGAATTCTCATCCTTTGCAAGTGCCCAAGGCATTGTTTCATCGATATATTTGTTTGCTCTTCCGACAACATTCCAAATCTCATCAAGACTGTCGGCAATGTGCCAGGTTTCCATCTTCTTTTCGATTTTTGTAATAGTTTCTGTTGCGGTGTTCTTCAAATCATCGTCAAATTCTCCGCCGAATTCTCCGTTTTGTATAATCCCATCAAAATATTTGTTTGCCATTGCAACCGTTCTGTTGACAAGATTTCCGAGAGTATTTGCAAGATCAGAATTATATCTTGTTATAAATGTATCGTAGGTAATGTTTCCGTCCTGTGCAAACGGCATTTCGTGAAGTGAATAATATCTTACCGCATCAACTCCGAAATGTTTTACCAAATCTTCGGCATAGATAACATTCCCCCTTGATTTTGACATCTTCTCCTCTCCAAAAAGCATCCACGGATGTCCAAATACCTGTTTGGGAAGCTGTTCACCCAATGCCATAAGCATAATAGGCCAATAAATCGTGTGGAATCTCAATATATCCTTACCGATAATATGAACATCGGCAGGCCAATATTTATTGTAAAGCTCACCTTTCTTGTCGGGATGATATCCGAGTGCTGTGATGTAGTTTGAAAGTGCATCAATCCACACATAAATTACATGACCCGGATCAAACTCAACCGGAATACCCCATGTGAAGCTTGTTCTCGACACGCATAAATCCTGAAGTCCGGGTTTTAAGAAATTGTTGACCATTTCTTTTTTTCTCGATTCCGGCTGAATGAAGTCGGGGTTGTCCTCGATATATTTCATCAATCTGTCCTGATATTTGCTCATCTTGAAGAAATATGCTTCCTCTTTGGTTTTCTTGACCTCTCTTCCGCAGTCGGGACATTTTCCGTCAACAAGCTGTGTTTCCGTCCAGAAAGATTCGCAGGGTGTGCAATAAAGACCCTCATATTCCGATTTGTAAATATCTCCTTGGTCATAAAGCTTTTTGAATATTGCTTTAACTGCATC
Source organism: uncultured Lachnospiraceae bacterium (assembly GCA_964530315.1). Classification (GTDB taxonomy): domain Bacteria; phylum Bacillota; class Clostridia; order UBA1381; family UBA1381; genus RGIG1988. The sequence continues at coordinate 20,620 of CAZGZZ010000008.1, read as the reverse complement.
CTCGTGATAATCATCGGTTGTTCTTATGAACTTGTCATAGCTGATGTTTAGCATATCGGCTATATCTCTTATCTGTCCTGCAATTTTATCGACATAGCTTTTCGGAGTAATTCCCTCCGCTTCCGCTATTTCCTGAATTTTTTGACCGTGTTCGTCCGTTCCGGTCAAAAAGAAAACATCGTCTCCGATATATCTTCTGAATCTAGCAATTGCATCTGTCAGAATAATCTCATATGTGTTTCCTATATGAGGTTTTCTTGAGGTATATGCAATTGCTGTTGTAATATAAAATGGTTTTTTCATTTTTTTCTCCTCACTTTTTTTCTATTAGTTTACCGAATTCGGCAATTTCTTTTTTAATATATCCGACAATAAATCTTGCCAATCTTTCGGCAGGCTTGAAAGCTCCCGCATTTTTAAGGCTTATGATTAAAACAAGCAAAACAGGTCCCAAAATCATACCGCCTATTGAGAAAACTCTGTAACCCACATACATCGCCATAAGCGTTACAAGCGGATTCATCCCGATTTTACTGCTTACGATTTTAGGCTCTATCATCTGTCTTGTCAACAAAACCGAAAGATATATGATTAACAGTCCGACTCCGTTTTTCATATTGGAATCGATGAAGCTTATCAGCGACCACGGAATTAAAACCGCACCACTTCCGAAAAATGGCAGTGCATCAAAAACGGCAACCGCAATTGCTATCAGCAACGCATACTCAACATTCAATATCGAAAGTCCGACAATGATTATCACAAACACAACCGACATAATTATGAGCTGTGCCTTGACATATTTGCCGAGAGATTTTTTTATCTCCGAGCAAACATTTCTCATTCCCTCTACAATCTTGTTCGGAATTACCTTTTTGATTATATTGCTAACATTTTCACTGTCCGAAACCATAAAGAACAGCGACAGCAAAAATACAATCGTTCCCACAAAAACGCCGGGAATTTTTTTTGCAACATTTCCGGCACCGCTGACAACGGGCTGATAGCTTTTGTTTATAAAACTCGAAAAGCTTGATTGTATATCCAAATATGTGGAATCAAATGTACTTTTTAAATAATCGGGCATTGAGGAATATATATTTTCCATACCTGCACGCATATTGGTTATCCAATCGGACAAGCTCTTTGCAATCTGCGGAAAATTGGCATAAAGACTTTTGACCTCGTCAACAATCTTATATACAACACCGCCGACAATTCCGCCCAATATCACAACGGCAAAAACTATAAGCAACACAGCCGTCACTGTTCGGGGAAGCTTGACTTTTTTATGCAGCCTGTCAGCAATCGGATTCAGAACAAGCGAAAGCAAAAAAGCCAATATAAACGGAATAAAAATTCCGACAAACTTTGATAATGCTCCGAGAATCTCTCCGAAATAGACAAATACAAGTCCCACCGCAACAAGCAGTATTACCGCCGCTATAATCAGTTTCACCGTAAAGCTTTTGAATTTCATTCTATCACTTCCAATTAAAAACTTTTATTTCTCCAAAAAACGGGACATCAATTCATAACCCTTGTCTATGTAAATTCCTGTTTTATCTGCGGTTTTTTCGCAATATTTCATTTTTTTGTCCTCTGTTTGATTTGAATAGTCAAATATTATGTAAGGAACAGGGTCGCTCACATGAGTTTTTAATTTAATCGGTGTCGGGTGGTCCGGAAGAACCATCATCTTATAGTCTATCCCGGCTTTTTCAAGCTTTTCTCTCAAATATCCGATTACCTTTTCATCTATCATCTCAACCGCATACTTTTTGTTTTCAGCCTCGCCCCTGTGTCCGCACTCGTCCGGTCCTTCAAGGTGAAGATAAACAAAATCGGCATCGTCTTTTGTCAAAATGTCAAATGCCGCATCGGCTTTTCCCTTGTAGTTTGTGTCAAAATTCCCGTTTGCACCGTCAACATCGATTGACTCCATATCGGCAAGGATTGCAATTCCTTTTATAAGGTCAACCGCCGAAATAACTCCTGCTTTCATACCGAACTTTTCAGAGAACTTTTCAAGCTCCGGCTTTGTTCCCTCGCCCCATGGCCAAATTGAAGTTGCCGGACGCTTGCCCTCTGCAATTCTCTTTTGATTTACAGGGTGATTTTTCAATATTTCAACACTCTTTTTCATCATTTCCAAAAGCTTTTCCGCTCCGTCACCTTTCGGAAGATGGTCTGTTATCTTTTTATCCGAAATGTCGTGAGGAGGTGTAAGCTTAACATTTGTCGAACCCTTGTCCCAAACAAGAAGATGTCTGTAGCTGACTCCTGCATAGTATGTCACAATGTCATCACCCAGCTCTTCGTTGATTGTTTTCATAAGCTCTCTTGCTTCCTCTGTGGAAATTTCTCCTGCGGAATAGTCAACCATTGTTTTATCCTCATAGTTTTCCTCATCCGAAAGAGTGACAAGATTTGTTCTGAATGTAACATCGGTATCTTTCAGGGTAACTCCTATGCTTGCCGCTTCAAGCGGTGAACGACCGCTGTAGCATTTTGCGGTATCGTAACCCATAACCGAAAGGTTGGCAACATCGCTTCCCGGTTTCATTCCGTCTGCAACTGTTTTAACCATACCCATTTCCCCGTGTGATGCCATATAATCCATATTCGGTTTTTTCGCAATATCCAAAACAGTGCTTCCGCCGAATTCATCAACGGCATAATCTGCCATTCCGTCCCCCAAAACAACAATATATTTCATTTCAAACACTCCTTATTATTTCTTTAATCTGAACACAACTCCGAGAGTTCCCGGTCCTATGTGTGTTCCTACAATAGGTCCGAATTTAAGACACATACTTATATCACTTCCGAATTCTTCTTTTATCATATCACTCATATTTTTTGCATATTCATCACTTGAATGAGCAATCATAAATTCGCATTTTTCATCATCGAAATCAGGATTTGCTCTTATGAGATTTACCAGCTTTTTATAAAGCTTTTTGCTCCCTCTCAATTTTTCGATTGGCTCTATTAATCCCTCGTTTATAGTCAAAACGGGTTTGATATCCAAAAGACTTCCGACTATCGCACTCGTTTTTGTAATTCTTCCGCCCTTTTCAAGATATTTCAAGGTGTCAACAAGAATGTAACACTGCCAGGAATTTTTGTATTCCTCCGCCTTTTCCAAAGCCTTGTCAATATCCTCTCCGCCGTCCAAAAGCTCCTTTGCGTAAAGTGCCGTTGCGGCGATGAAAATAGAGAATGTGTTTGTATCTATTATTCGCAAATCCGCCTTTGGATTTTCTTCAAGAATTTCATTTCTTATCATACAAGCCGTGTTATACTGTCCGCTTGCCTTTGCCGAAAGAGCAAAATATACCACAGTATCGTATTCATCGCTTGCTTTTTTCAAAATGTCATAAAAGTCGGCATACGGTGTTTGCGATGTTGTGGGAATTTCATCGGCGGCTTCAAGCTTTTTGTAAAACTCATCGTTTGAAAGCTCCGTTCCCGTCACGAACGATTCCTCTCCGAATATACTCATAAATCTTATAACACCTATATCGTGTTCTTTTGCGGTTGCCTCCGGCATATCCGCTCCCGTGTCAACAAAAATTTTGTATTTTCCCATTTTTTATCCTCCGTTTCAATCCCAGCTCATTGTATGTAATTCGCCTAAATCCTGTAATTTATCAAAACCTGTCTGCCGAAGTGCCTCATAAACAACAATTGCAACCGAATTTGAAAGATTAAGGCTTCTTGCCTCACTTATCATCGGAATTCTTATGCAGCTGTCCTTGTTGTCGTGAAGAAGCTGTTCGGGAAGTCCCTTTGTTTCCTTGCCGAAAAGAATAAAATCTCCGTCGGCAAATTGCACATCCGCATATGTATGGCGTGCCTTTGTTGTTGCGAAATAAAAATTTCCGCCACTATTTTGCTCGAAGAAATCATCGATATTTTCGTAATATTTTATTCCCAGCAAGTGCCAATAATCAAGACCGGCTCTTTTCAGTTTTTTGTCATCCACAGTAAAACCCATAGGCTTCACAATGTGCAGTTTTGCACCCGTTGCCGCACAGGTTCTTGCTATATTGCCCGTATTCTGCGGAATTTCCGGTTCTACCAATACTATATTGAACATTTTCATCACTCTGTATTCTTTATATTTTGATGCATTTTATACTTTCCTATATATAACGCCTTATTGTATATTATATAACATTTTTTTAAAAAGTACAATAGCTATGAGAAAAAATCATCATTTTTCGTAATATTTCCCGAATATTTCCCAAATTTATTGAATGATGTTTTTTTATGTGCTATAATTTTAACAAAAATTTATGAAAGAGAGAGATAAAAGTGAAAGAATTTTTAAAACGGAAAGACATCGACATTTCATTCAAGCGTTACTTCATAGATGCCATGGGTGCAATGGCACAGGGATTGTTTGCTTCATTGCTGATAGGTACAATCATCAGCACAATAGGTCAGCAGTTCGGTATTGAAACTCTTGTCAACATCGGCGGCTACGCAAAATCGGCTACCGGTGCGGCAATGGCTGTTGCAATAGGCTGTGCACTTCGTGCTCCGCAGTTGGTTTTGTTCTCGCTTCTTGCCGTCGGTGCAGCTTCAAACGAGCTTGGCGGTGCGGGCGGACCTTTGGCAGTTTTGATTATTGCAATCATCAGTGCCGAGTTCGGCAAGGCTGTCAGCAAGGAAACTAAAATCGACATTATCGTAACTCCATTTGTAACAATCATTATCGGTGTGCTTTTGGCAATGGCAATCGCTCCGTTTATAGGAAAAGTTGCATCCGCTGTCGGCGGTGCTGTTATGTGGGCAACGGAACAACAGCCGTTTATTATGGGAATTGTCGTGTCGGTTATAATCGGCGTCGCACTTACTCTTCCAATCAGCAGTGCGGCTATCTGTGCGGCTTTGAGCCTTACGGGACTTGCCGGCGGTGCGGCTTTGGCAGGTTGCTGTGCACAAATGGTCGGCTTTGCCGTTATGAGTTTTAAGGAAAATAAATTCGGCGGCTTGCTTGCACAAGGAATAGGAACAAGTATGCTTCAAATGGGAAATATCGTAAGAAAGCCCGTAATCTGGATTCCTCCGATAATCACCTCCGCAATTACAGGTCCGATTGCAACCTGTATCTTCAAGCTTCAAATGAACGGTGCGGCAATTTCTTCCGGTATGGGAACCTGCGGCTTTGTCGGACAAATAGGCGTTTATACGGGTTGGCTTTCCGATATTCAAAACGGTCTTAAAGCATCGATAACGACTTTTGATTGGATAGGACTCATTCTGATATCATTTGTTCTCCCCGCAGTTATTACATGGATTTTGGGATACGCTTTCAGAAAAGCCGGACTTATCAAGGAAAATGATTTGAAATTGGATCTTTAAAAACAAAAAATGAGCTGTTTACAGCTCATTTTTTTTATTAAATTCAAGTGTTATCTTTGTTCCGACATTTTCTGTACTTTCAAGAAAAATCTCTGCGTTATGATATGCCGCACCATGTTTTACGATTGCAAGTCCCAATCCCGTTCCTCCGACAGCCTTTGACCTGCTTTTATCAACTCTGTAAAACCTTTCAAAAACTCTTGACTGTTCGCCAATCGGAATACCTATTCCGCCGTCGCTCACCGTCAGTCTGACCTTATCATTATCACCTTGCACCGCTATTTCGACACTTCCGTGTTCTTTGTTGTACTTTATGGCATTATCGCAAAGATTATATATCATTTCATCGAGTATTTTTTCCGCACCATATACAACTGCCTCACCGCCCCTAACGCTCAAGGAAATATTTTCCCTGTCGGCAACAGGCTTTAATCTTTTTGCAATATCCTCCGAAAGAGAATACAAATTAACATTATCCTTTTTAAATACCGCCGTTTCCTCATCAAGCTCCGATATCTTCATAATATCGCCGACAAGACCCGTGAGCCTTTGTGCTTCATCATAAATGCGTTTTGAAAAATCAACAACAGTCGCATCGGGCGTCCCTCCCGATTTCAACATTTCGGCAAAACCCGAAATCGATGTCAGCGGAGTTTTTAATTCGTGGGAGACATTGGATGTAAACTCTCTCCTTAACTGCTCCCTTTTCTCGCTTTCCGTAATATCGATTATAACAATCACAACACCGATAATTTCCGAATTTTCATAAACAGGATTTGCAATCAAATTGTATGTTCCGCCTCCGACAGAAATATTTTTCTGTGCTTTTTTTCCCGAAAGTGCATCCTCTACCGATTCTATAAAACCTATGCTTCTGTTGAAAACAAGTATTCCCCTTTCCTTTTCATCTTCAATCCCGAGCAAGCCTACCGCCGCACGGTTTTTGAAAATTACCTTTGTTTCCTTGTCGATTATCAACAGTCCCTCGCTCATATTCTCGGTTATTAACTTGAATTCTTCATTCTTTCGATTTGCTTCCCTTATTTGATGTGCTATCGTTTTCTTTTGTGCCGACATTTTTTTCAAAAGAGGTGTCAATTCCTCATAAGTTATGTTTGCCGCCGGATTTTCCAAATCCAATTCGTTAATCGGCTTTATTATCGCACGGGAAACTCTGGCAGAAAGCAAAAGCGACAATATAAGTGCAAGCATTACAATTGCACTGACAGGTTGCATTAGTCCCAACAATATTCTTATAACGGAATTTTGTGTTGCGGACACACGCAAAACAGTACCGTCATCAAGCCGTTTTGCATAGTATAAGGTTTTTTGCATAAGCGTGTTTGAATATCTTGCACTTTGTGCACTTCCCTTTTGTATCGCCTCTGTTATTTCACTTCGTTTTGAATGATTTTCAAGCTCCGAAACATCGGCTTTTGTGTCCGCCAAAACCGTTCCGTCCTGCGAAACAATCGTTATTCTTTTATTATTGTCCCGAAAATCGGACAAAAATTCCTCTTTGCCGTCCTTTATGGCATAAGCTATGTAATTTGCTTCATTTTCAAGTTCTGTAAAGACCTGTGTTTCAAAGTGATCGAACAGAACTCCGAAGATAAGGCAAATTCCCATCAGCAAAACAACCATTGAGGTCACAAACGAGGAACGAAATATTTTATTAAGCATCATCTCCACCTCCGAGCTTGTAGCCTATGTTTTTCACTGTTTTTATAAGTCCTCCGGCATCGCCGAGCTTTACTCTCAATTTTCTTATATGAACATCAAGCGTTCTTGATTCATCATAATATTCGCCCCAAACACCGTATAAAAGTTTTTCCCTCGGCACAACACTGCCCTCCGCTTCCAAAAGCATAATCAAAAGACTGTACTCCTTGAATGAGAGATTGACCTCTTTGTTATCGGCTTTTATGATATGTTTTTCGGGGTTTACATACAATTCTCCGATTTTGTATTCCCTGATTTTATTTGTTTTTTCATATCTTCTCAATACCGCACGCACACGGGAAATAAGCTCCGTCATTCCGAACGGCTTTGCAATGTAATCATCCGCTCCGCCGTCAAGTCCCATAACCTTGTCAAATTCGCTTCCCTTTGCAGTCAGCATAATTACGGGAATATTCTTTGTTTTTTCTGCGGACTGCATTTTTGTCAATATTGAAAGTCCGTCCTCTTCGGGAAGCATTATATCAAGCAATACAAGCTCCGGCAATTCCTCTCTCATTCCCTTGCGAAATTCCGACGGCAGAGAATATCCTTTTACGGAATACCCCTCCTTTTCAAGTGCATAGCATACAAGCTTTCTAATATTGTCATCATCTTCAAGCAGATAAATCATTGTTTTCACCTCCGGGACAAATTATTTTTTCAAAACAGCCAAATTAAATTTGCCTTTAACTGACCGCAGGTCAATTTAGCTACGAAGTAATTTAGCGCACGGAACACACATTTAGCTCGCCGTCAGCCAAATTTAGCTGAATTCACCTCCGATGAATTCATTATACCACAAACCACGAAATCTTTCAACCAAACGCTGTCAATTTATCAAATTATCCGTGTTTTCCCGTTATGGAATAAATCACCCATTCGGCAACATTTTCCGCATGGTCACCTATTCTTTCAAAATATTTTGCTATCATCAAAAGGTCAACAAGTGCCTCGGCATTGTTTGTACCGTCACGCACCGATACAATAAGCTCACCCTTTACCTTATTGAAAAGTTTGTCAACAGCGTTATCCTCTTCAATTGTTTTTCGAGCCAAGTTCGTATCCTTTTTGACAAACGACTCGACACTGTTTGTCACCATCCTGATAACTGCTCTTGCCATATCCGCAATATGCGTTTCGCTTTCAATTCCCGTTGTATTGACAAATTCGGCAATTTCCGCTATATCTGATGCTTGATCGCCTATTCTTTCCAAATCGGAAATCATTTTTAACGCTGACGATATCATTCTCAAATCCCTTGCCACCGGCTGTTGCTGAAGTAAAAGTTTCATACACAAATTTTCTATGTCTCTTTCCTTTTGGTCTATTCTGCCGTCGGTATCATATATCTTATCTTTCAGCGAAGCATCCTTATTAAGCAGAAGCTTTACCGCATTTGCGATTGCCTCTTCACACAGTGCTCCCATTATTATAAGTTCATTATTGAGCGTGTTTAACTGTTCGTCAAATTTATTACGCATCAGCCGAACCTCCCTGTAATATAGTCCTCTGTTCTTTTATCGTCGGGTGATGAAAACATTTTTTCCGTTTCGTTGTATTCTATTATCTCACCCATAAGGAAAAATGCTGTTTTGTCGGCAATTCTTGCCGCCTGCTGCATATTGTGCGTAACTGTTATAATTGTGTATTTTTCTTTTAGCTCCGATACCAAATCCTCTATTTTGGAGGTTGATATCGGGTCAAGTGCGGAAGTTGGCTCATCCATCAAAAGAATTTCAGGTTCTACCGCCAAGGCTCTTGCGATGCACAATCTCTGCTGCTGACCTCCGCTCATGGAAAGAGCACTTTTTTTCAATCTGTCCTTGCACTCATCCCATATTGCCGCCTGCTTCAAAGACCGCTCCACAATTTCATCGAGCCTAACCCTTGATTTTACTCCGTGAATACGAGGTCCGTATGCAATATTATCGTAAATGCTCATAGGAAAGGGATTAGGTTTTTGAAAAACCATCCCAACCCTTTTTCTCAAAATATTAACATCGATATCATTGTATATATCAATCCCGTCAAGAGTTACTTCTCCCTCTATTTTGCACCCCTCCACCAAATCGTTCATTCTGTTAAGACTTTTCAAAAAAGTTGATTTTCCGCATCCCGACGGACCTATTAATGCAGTTATTTCCTTTTCGGGAATCGTTATGTCTATATCCTTTAAGGCGTGGTTTTCACCGTACCACAAATTAAGCTTTTTTGTCTGTATTACAGCCATCAGTTATTTCCTTTCTTTTTCATCATTCCTGCCGCAAGCTTTGCCGACAAATTTATCAAAAGAGTTATCACAAGCAATATCGCCGCTATTGCAAATGCGATATTGAATTCTCCTCTTTCCTTTGCATACATATAAAGAGCAACCGTAAGAGTTGAGCCTGCGTGTCCGGGTGTCAGGGCGGCTTTAAAATTCAAAACCTCGTTTGCCATACCTGCCGTAAACAAAAGTGCCGCACTTTCTCCGACAATTTTTCCCACCGACAAAATACAACCCGTGACAATCCCGTCAACGGCAGACGGCAAAACAACGGTACGAATCATATACCATTTTCCGCACCCCAACGCAAGAGAACCCTCCCGATAACCGTCGGGCACTGTTTTCAAGCTTTCTTGAACCGTTCTCATAACTGTCGGAAGTGTCATAATTACAAGTGTCAAACCTCCGGCAAGAATAGAAGTTCCCAAGGAACAGAACTGAACAAAAACCAACATTCCGACAAGTCCGTAAATAACAGACGGTATTCCCGAAAGAGTTTCTGCTGCAAGCTCAATAATTCGGACGATTTTTTTGTTTTTCGCATACTCATTCAAATAAACAGCCGCTCCGATACCTATCGGAAGAACAAGCACAAGAGTTATCAATATGATATAGAGCGTATTTAAAATGTTTGGAAATATTCCTATTGTTTCGTTTATCAGGCTTGGCTTTGACAAAAGAAATTCCGCCGTAATGTGCGGCAAACCCCGGTAAAGAATATATCCTATAAGACACAAAAGCATCAGCGTTGTGAACCCCGCCGACAGATAAACAAAAAAATCCGCAATCCCACTTTTTATTCTTCTTTTCATCGATATTTTATTCATCAGTGTCACTTCCTATCTTTTTTCACAAACACATTCAGCATAATGTTAATCAACAAAATGAACACAAAGAGTACAAGTGCTATCGAAAACAATGCTTCTCTCTGCAATCCCGATGAATATGACATTTCACTTGCGACTGCTGTGGTCAAAAAACGCACGCTTTTGAAAAGTCCGGGCATATTTGCAACATTTCCCGATACCATCATAACAGCCATTGCCTCGCCTATACTTCTTCCTATTCCCAAAACAACCGCCGTCACCGTTCCGCTTTTTGCCGCAGGAAGAACAACCTTGAATATTGTTTCTGTCTTTGTCGCTCCCAGAGCAAGCGAAGCTTCCTCATATTCTTTCGGAACTGCCTTTAATGCCGTTTCCGAAACCGATATCACCGACGGAAGTATCATAACAGACAAAACAATTATTGCCGAAAAAAGATTTGCTCCGTCAGGGATATTGAATACCTCTCTCACAAACGGCACAACAATTATCATACCCACAAGACCATATACAACCGACGGTATTCCCGACAGCAAATCAACACTTGCACTAACAAACACCGCCGTTTTCCTATGTGCTGATTTTGCGGTAAACACGGCACACAAAATGCCTATCGGCACTCCAATTAAAACAGCACCTGCCGTTCCATATACCGATGTCAGTATAAATGGAAGAATTCCGTATTTTGCCTCCTTTGCCGTCGATGCCCAGGTTGTCCCAAAAAGGAAATCGAAAACTCCGATTTCCCCTATTGCGGGAACACCCGATATCAAAAGAAAAGCAGTGATGACAATCACGAAGAACACCGTCAAAAATCCGCATCCGCAAAACAGAATATTCATCGTTCTCTCAATTGTATTTGCCGTTTCCTTCATAACTTCCTCCGATTATCTCGCAACCGGAACAGCTCCGGCTTTTTCAATCATATCATCAGCCTTTTGGCTTGTTGCATATTCAAAGAAATCCTTTGCACCGTTTGAAAGTTCTTCGTTCTTCTTTGTTACGAAAACGAAATCACGCTGAATTTTATAGCTTCCGTTTTGAATTGTTTCGGTTGTTGGCATAACCGACTCGACTCTCAATGCTTTTACACTGTCCTTTACCGATGCCAAGGATGCATAGCCTATAGCATTCGGATTTGATGCAACCGTCTGCACAACATCACCCGTTGATGTAAGTTCCTGTGCATATTTGCACAAATCCTCCGTACCGGTAATGCTTTCAAATCCGTCTCTTGTTCCCGATGCGGCTTCTCTTCCTATCAAAACAACCGGTGAATCCGCTCCGCCGACCTCGCTCCAATTTGAAATTTCTCCTTTGTAAAGCGATGCAATCTGTTCGATTGTGAGGTCTTCAACCGGGTTTTCGGGATTTACAATCACCGCAATGCCGTCAATTGCAACAACTGTTCCCACGAGCTCCTGCTTTTCGTCATATTTAAGGTCACGGCTCGAAAGACCGATGTCGCATCTTCCCTCCTGCACTGCCTTAATTCCGCTTCCCGAACCTGTCGGGTTGTATGTAACCTTAACATTTTCGTTGTCCTGCATATATGCCTCGGACAAATATCCGATTACCTTTTCCATTGATGTCGAACCGTCTGTCGATACAGTGAAAGTCTCGCCATTTTGGTTCTGTGCGTTGTTATCCGTGCCGCCGCATCCCGTAAAAAGTCCTGTTATCAATCCTGCCGAAATTAAAATTGTTATGATTTTCTTCATAAAATCACCCTCCGTAAATTTATTTTCTCTTTTTGAGTACAAAAAAATTTTAACATACCCATTGTTAATTCCGAAAGCATGAATATGTTAACTGTATGTTAATTTTCTCAGGATATCTCTCCGCTTTTCAATTAATGTTTGCAAAATACAATATAATGTGGTATAATGAATTCATCAAAGATAAAATTGCAGTTAAAAGCCTCCCTTGCCTAAAGGGAGGGGACCACTGCAGGTGGTGGAGGGATAATGAACAGAAAACATAATTCTGACTTAACAACTAATGCGAGAGTATTGTGAAAGAATATGACAAAAGAAGAGCGACATCTTTGGTATGATTTTTTGAAAAACTATCCTGTAAGATTTTTGCGGCAAAAAGTGATTGATGATTATATTGTTGATTTTTAATGCCATAGTGCAAGGCTGATTGTTGAGCTTGATGGCTCACAACATTATGAGGAAAAAGGTTTGAAAAAGTACAGTATCAGAACAAAAAGAATAGAATAACGGAATTTAACGGTTATAAGAATACCGAATAATGAGATAATCGTAAATTTTGAGGGAGCTTGTATGTATATAGATAATATGGTAAAAGAATCCCTCCGTCAGTCTGCGACTGACACCTCCCTTTAGACAAGGGAGGCTTTAATAATCGGTAGTTCGTTGTTTTGTAAATTTATAATCCATAAAAACAACGACATCTAAATCGTTCACTGATTTTATAACGAATTCGCCTAACGGTGAGCTAAATGTGCTTACGCACGCTAAATTACTTCGTAGCTAAAACTGTAGTACTTCATCAGCCGACTTTGCTGACAGCTTCCCCTCAAAGAGAAGCCTTGAAAATTTTATCCACAGCTTGACAAAATATGAAAGGAACCTATCTATGTTTACAGACAAAGCAAAAATATATATAAAAGCCGGAAACGGCGGAAACGGTGCAATAGCATTTCACAGAGAAAAATATGTTGCCGCAGGCGGTCCTGACGGAGGCGACGGCGGAAAGGGCGGAAATGTCATTTTCAGAGTTGACCCGGGGTTATCAACTCTTATGGATTTTCGCTACAAGAGAAAATATGCGGCTCAAAACGGTTCGGACGGCGGCGGAAAGCACTGCAACGGAAAAAACGGTGAGGATATAATAATATCCGTTCCGCAGGGAACAATTGTCCGTGATGCACAGTCTAACAGAATACTTGCCGATATGTCTGTTATCTCGGAGGATGTTATTCTCGCAAAAGGCGGAAACGGCGGCTGGGGCAACGCACATTTTGCGACTGCAACACGCCAAACACCGAATTTTGCCAAAAACGGTCAAAAAGGAACGGAGCGTGAGGTTATTCTTGAATTGAAGCTTCTTGCCGATGCAGGATTGGTGGGATTTCCAAATGTCGGAAAATCAACTCTTTTGTCACGAACAACAAAAGCAGACCCGAAAATCGCAAACTACCACTTCACAACTCTTGAACCCAATCTCGGAGTTGTCGAGCTTTCGGAGCATATGAGTTTTGTTCTTGCGGACATCCCCGGAATAATCGAGGGTGCAAGTGAGGGCGTCGGTTTGGGACACGACTTTTTGAGACATATCGAAAGAACCCGTCTTTTAATTCATATTGTCGATGTTTCGTCGATTGAGGGAAGAAATCCGATAGAGGATTTCAAAATCATCAACGAAGAGCTCTCAAAATACAATATGGAGCTTGAAGAAAGACCGCAGCTTGTTGCGGCAAACAAAACAGATATCATTCAAGACCCCGAAGTTTATGAGGAATTTAAGACTGAAATCAAAAAACTCGGATACCCACTCTTTGAAATATCGGCAGCTACCGGAAAGGGCGTAAATGAGCTTATGAAAGCCGCTTTTTCCGAGCTTCAAAAACTTCCTCCGATAAAGGTATATGAACCCGAAATGGAAATTGACGAGGGATTTGAAATTGACACCACCGAACCGGGCTTTGAAATTTCAAGAGACGGTGCGGTTTATGTTGTTTCTGGCACTTGGATTGAAGCAGTCGGCGGAAGCATCAACTTCTCCGATGAAGAAAGCTTGCAATACTTCCAAAGAGCCCTGAAAAACAGAGGCGTTATCGACGCTCTTGCCGATGCAGGCATAAAAGAGGGCGACACCGTCCGTATCGGAGATTTGGAATTTGATTTTGTTTGGTAAGGGGTGTTTTCATTGAAAAGGAAAACGAGAACAAAAAAGAGCTCATTGTATGTTGTTATATGCATACTTATTGCGGTCTTGTTATTCGGCGTATTTTCATCGGCAAAAAATGACTGCACAGTAACAATCGACGAGGGACTTTCAACCGTACAAATAGCCGACACTCTAAAGGAAAACGGAGTTATTCGCTCAAAAATCGTATTTCTTGCCGCTGTTAATTTTTCCTCATACAAGGGAAAGCTCAAATACGGCGATTTTGAATTTTCAAAGGGCGACGGTTACCTTGATGTGATCGAAAAGCTTGCAAACGACGGAGCAAAAAAAGAAACCGTAAGCGTTACTGTTCCCGAGGGATATTCTGTCGAAAAAATAATCGATAAGCTTATCATAGCTAATCTCGGAACAAAAAATGAATTTGAAAAAGCATTGAATGACGAATATGACTATGAATTTATAAAGCATATCAAAAACACCTCCGAGTGTAAATACAAGCTCCAAGGCTTTTTGTTCCCTGCAACATACGAATTTTTCACCGATGATTCACCGCACAAAATTATAGACACAATGCTCAAAGAATTTGAAAAGCAATATTCCTCTCTCGGTGCATCATATGACAATATTTACGATACAATAACCAAAGCATCATTGATTGAAAGAGAAGCGAAAATCGATTCGGAGCGTGCAAAAATTGCCGGAGTAATCGAAAACAGGCTCAAAAAAGGAATGAAGCTTCAAATAGATGCAACGGTTGTTTATGCCATTTCGGACGGTATGTATGATGTTGATCGTGTTTTGTACCGTGACCTTGAAATAAATTCACCTTACAACACATACAAAATTACGGGACTGCCTGCAGGACCTATTGCAAACCCGGGTTTAAAATCAATCAAGGCGGCACTTTCTCCCGAAACCCATAACTATCTTTACTACCGTACTGATAATTCAAAAAATGACGGAAGCCATATTTTCACCGAAAATTTTGAGGCTCACACAAATGCAAATCAATAACGGACGGTGATTTATTATGGATTACAATCCCGATTTTATGAAAGAGGCAATAAAACAGGCTAAAAAAGCAGAGAAAATAGGTGAAACACCGATAGGAGCCGTTATCGTTCACAAGGGTGAAATAATAGCCAAAAGCTATAACAAGCGTGAAACAAAGAAAAACGCTCTTTGCCATGCCGAAATTCAAGCAATAAACAAAGCGTGTTCAAAGCTCGGCGGCTGGCGGCTTCCGGAATGTGACCTTTATGTCACTCTTGAACCATGCCCGATGTGTGCCGGTGCAATCATTTCGTCTCGCATCGAAAACCTTTACTTCGGTGCTTTTGACAAAAAAACAGGCTGTGCCGGAGGAAAAATCAATTTATTTGAAAAAAATCTTTTCTACCATAATGTCAATACGGTCGGCGGACTTATGGAGGATGAATGTGCCGACATTATCAAGAACTTTTTTAAAAACTTAAGACAAAAAAAGGAGTAGTTACAATGCATTTTTCAAAAAAACAAATAAGAATAATCTGCATTATTCTTGCCGCTTCCCTGGTTGCAACCATTGGAATAGGAATATTCGGCACATTATCAAGCTTATTTTAAAAACCAAATGCCGAAAGAAAGGATTTTATTATGAAAAAGCTTCTTATCATAGATTCCAACAGTATTATCAACCGTGCTTTTTACGGTGTCCGTTATTTAAGTTCCAAGGACGGAACACCGACAAATGCCGTCTATGGTTTTTTGAATACGCTTTTTAAGCTTATCGATGAGGTTGAACCCGATTATATCTGCACGGCATATGATTTGAAAGCACCGACTTTCCGTCACAAAATGTATGACGGCTACAAGGCTCAAAGAAAGCCTATGCCGGACGGTTTAAAAGTTCAAATGCCGATTTCCAAAGAAATTTTAAAGGCTATGAAAATAAAATCCTTTGAGCTTGAGGGCTATGAAGCCGATGATATTATCGGCACGGTTTCAAAAATCTGCGACGAGAACGGTGTCGAGTGTTATATCGCAACGGGCGACAAGGACGATTTACAACTTGCCACCGACAAGACAAAGGTTCTTTTGACGGTGACAAAAAGCGGCACAAACGAAACAACCTGCTATGATGAAAAAGCGGTATTTGAAAGATACCGTGTTTCTCCGACCGAATTTATAGATATTAAAGCATTGATGGGCGACCCGTCGGACAATATCCCGGGAGTTCCGGGAATAGGCGAAAAAACCGCAACCTCGCTGATTGAACAATTCAAGTCTATAGAATATATATATGAACATTTGGACGAAATCGGTCTTAAGGGTGCAACACTAAAAAAAATCACCGAGGGGCGTGAGCTTGCATTTATGAGCAAAAAGCTTGCAACCATTATTCGTGATGTTCCGATTGACTTTGACTTTGAGGAATGTCGTTTCGGGGGCAGTGTTTCGGACTGTGCTACCGAAGAAGCCTATGAAATTTTGAAAAAGCTTGACTTAAACAGCATAATCAAAAAACTCAACCTTTCTCCATCCAAAGAGTATAAAGCTGAAATAATCGACATTTACAAGGATACCTCCTTTTCAGAAATAAAGTCACAAGATGAACTTAAAGCTTTTTTGAGCGAAATCGATGACAAGTTATCCTTTATTTTTGAATTTGAAAATTCACACCCGTCGGCACTTGCTCTTGCCAACGGAAAAAAAAGCATTTATATTGATTTTAACCTGCTCGAATATGACAAGGCGGCTAAAATCCTAAATCCCGTTTTTAAAAGTGCGAAGCTTTATTCCTCAAATTTCAAAGAAGCAATTGTTAATCTTTGGGGAATTACCGCTTTTGAAAACATTATGTATGATGTTGAAATTGCGGCATATCTTGCAAACCCCGCAAAATCGGAATACAGCATAAATTCACTAATAAACGATTACTTCGGTATAAATATCGAAAGCTCCGACAGTGAAAAACAGCTTTCGTTGTTTGATGATAACGGCGGTGCGGAATTGCTGTGTAAAAAAGCACTTGCAATAGAACCTCTCGCCGAAAAAACGCTGGAAATTCTCGAAAAAAACTCACAAAAAGAGTTGTATTTTGATATTGAGCTTCCGTTGGTAAGCGTTCTTGCAGATATGGAAATTTCGGGAATTAAAGTCGATACAAAAAAACTTCGTGAATTTTCCGATATGCTCGATACAACAATAAAAGACTTAACTTCGGAAATATATGAGTACGCAGGCGAAGAATTTAACATTAATTCACCCAAACAGCTTGGTGTGATTTTATTTGAAAAACTCGGCTTGAAATCAAGCAAAAAAACAAAAAGCGGCTATTCCACCAATATTGAGGTTTTGGAAAAGCTCCGAAATTCACACCCCATAATTGAGCCGATTATAACCTACAGACAATTCACAAAATTAAAAAGCACATATTGCGACGGTTTGCTTGCCGTTATAGACAAGCAGACGGAGCGTGTTCATTCGCAATTCAAACAAACAGTGACTCTGACGGGCAGAATAAGCTCAACAGAGCCGAATCTTCAAAACATTCCGACAAGAACCGCTCTCGGCAGAGAAATGCGAAAAATGTTTGTTGCCGAAAACGACGGCTATGTTCTTGTCGATGCCGATTATTCGCAGATTGAGCTTCGTGTTCTCGCTCATATCGCAAACGACCGAACAATGATTGATGCTTTTATAAACGATGAAGATATCCATTCCGTCACAGCCTCCCAAGTTCTCGGAAAACCGACAGATGAAGTTACTCCTGAGGAAAGAAGCAGGGCAAAGGCTGTCAATTTCGGAATTGTTTACGGAATAGGTGATTTCGGTCTTGCACAGGATTTGAAAATTTCCGTCAAGGATGCAAGAGAATATATAGCGGGATATCTCAAAAAATACAGCGGCGTCAAAGAATATATGGAAAATATTAAAAGCCGTGCACAAGCGGACGGATATGTGAAAACACTTATGAACAGAATTCGCTATATCCCCGAATTGAAATCAACCAATCACAACATTCATTCTTTCGGGGAAAGAGTTGCACTAAACACCCCCATTCAGGGAACTGCCGCAGACATCATAAAGCTTGCTATGGTTAGAGTGCATAAACGCCTGAAAAAAGAGAGACTTTCATCAAAACTCATTTTGCAGGTTCACGACGAACTGATTGTTGAAGCTCCGATTGCGGAGGAAGAACAGGTTTGCCTAATTCTCAAAGAAGAAATGGAAAATGTCATAAAATTGAATGTTCCGCTGATTGCCGACACAAATTCCGGTTACAGCTGGTATGACGCAAAATAAAAGAGGAGAAGAAAATGGTCATTAAACTGCCTTCCGATGTGGATTTTATCATAAAAAGCTTCCAAAAAAATTCTCACTCGGCATATGCCGTTGGCGGCTGTGTCCGTGATTCTCTTTTAGGAAAAGTTCCCACCGATTGGGATATATGCACCGATGCTCTCCCCGACGAAACTCTTGAAATATTCAAGGATTTTAAAGTTTTAAAAACCGGAATAAAGCACGGAACACTTACCGTTATCCTAAATTCCGTTCCTTATGAAATAACAACTTTCAGAGCTGACGGAAATTATCTTGACAGCCGCCGCCCCGAAAGTGTTAAGTTTATCCGCAGTCTTAAAGAAGATGCAAAAAGGCGGGATTTTACCGTCAACGCAATGGCTTATTGCAATGAGAGCGGTCTTTTAGATTACTTTGGCGGACTCGATGACATTTCAAAAAAAATAATTCGCTGTGTGGGCAATCCCACAAAAAGATTTTCGGAGGATGCATTACGAATTATGCGCGCCGTCCGATTTTCAGCTGTACTCGGATTTAAAATCGATGAGAAAACGAAAAAAACTGTATTTTCATTAAAAAATACTCTTTTAAATATTGCACCCGAGAGAATCAACACCGAATTCACAAAAATTCTTCTCTGCAACAACTCCGAAATTTTTTCGGAATATGCAAAAGTTTTTTCTTTGTTTTTCCCGGGGTTTGAAAATTTGGACTGTAATTTTTCAAAAACGCTCGTTAAGCTTCCAAAATCAGTTGATATACGCCTTGCTTTTATTCTGCTCAAATCAAATGCGAACATTGCAGACATAATAAAGCTTCGTTATCCGAAAAAAACAGTCACCGCCGTTTCGAATATTGTTAAAAATTATCCTTTCATCTGCAACAGCACAACCGATGTCAGGAATCTGATATGTAAATCGGGTTACGATACTGCAAAAGCCATATTAACAATAAAAGATATTGAAAACAATTCAAATCAGCTTTGCGGTTTTTATAATGAAATCAAAGAAAAAAAATTATGCTGTCGCTTGTCCGAGCTTGACATTTCGGGCGATGACATTAAAAACATCGGCATTTCGGACGGAAATTCCATAGGAAATATTTTAAAACAACTCATATCCCTTGTTATATCGGGAAAGTGCGAAAACAAAAACGAAAAACTAACAGCCGAAGCATGGCTTTTATCGGAGGAATTAAAATGATTATTCTGGGAATTACGGGCGGATCGGGTTGCGGAAAAACAACGGTCAGCAAAATTCTTTCAAATCACGGCGTTGATGTAATTGACTGCGATATAGTTGCAAAAAAAATCGTTGAGCCGAACACTCCGGCTCTCTCGGAAATCACCGAATATTTCGGATATGATTACATAAATCCCGACGGAACGCTCAACAGAAGAAAACTTGCCTCTCTCGTTTTCAATTCACCCGAAAAACTTTTAAAGCTGAATGAAATAACACATAAATATGTTGAAGAATACATAGATTTATATATTAAAAACAGTCGTTTTGATATTGTCGGAATCGATGCCGCCGCATTGATTGAAAGCGGAATTTACAAAAAATGCGACTATATGCTGTGTGTTTTGGCAGACCGAAAAAAAAGGACAGAACGCATACAAATTCGTGACGGTATATCCTATAAAGAAGCCTCCGACAGAATAAATGCTCAAAAAAATGATGAATTTTATATTGAAAAATCCGATTTTATAGTGTATAATGACAGTAATACAAAGGAAATTGAGGATGAAATTTTAACAGTATTGAACAAAATAAGGAGTACAAATTGAAAAGACATAAATTTTTGATTTTTGTTTTATCTCTTGCCGTCATTGCTTTTTCCCTAAAGCCTTTGAGTAATGCTTGTATGAAAGCTCTCTATCCTTTAAGATATGAGGATATAATTTATAAATACTCCGACAAATACAATCTTGACGAATTTTTGATTATGGCATTGATTAAAGCGGAAAGCAATTATCTATACGATGCACATTCGGGAATTGCCAGAGGACTTATGCAGATAACCGATGATACCGCCGTTTGGATTGCAAAAAAGCTGTCGATTGAATTTTCGGCTGATGACATAGAAAATCCCGAAACAAACATATCTATGGGATGTTTCTATCTTTCATATCTTCTTGATTATTACTCCGGAGACGAAACTCTCGCTCTTGCGGCATACAATGCAGGTCTCGGAAATGTCAATAAATGGCTTGCAAACACAGAATACAGCAAGAACGGCAAAACTCTTGATAAAATACCATTTGAAG
>CAZGZZ010000007.1:0-48671 GCA_964530315.1 uncultured Lachnospiraceae bacterium | reverse complement strand
TCCATAACGATAAGTCCGCCCGAACCCATCATTGAACCGATTGCCATAAGTGAATCATAATCAATCGGAGTATCAATCAAGGAAGCAGGAATACATCCGCCCGAAGGACCTCCCGTTTGTGCGGCTTTGAATTTCTTTCCGTTCGGAACTCCGCCGCCGATATCTTCGATAATTTCACGAAGAGTTGTTCCCATAGGAACTTCAACAAGACCTGTGTTGTTAATCTTTCCGCCAAGAGCAAACACCTTTGTTCCCTTACTCTTTTCTGTTCCGATTGTGTTGAACCAATCCGCACCCTTATTGATGATTACAGGGATATTGGCATATGTTTCAACATTGTTGAGCATAGTAGGTTTAGCCCACAAACCCTTGTTTGCCGGGAATGGCGGACGGGGACGGGGTTCTCCTCTCTTACCCTCAATAGATGTCATCAAAGCTGTTTCCTCACCACAGACAAACGCACCTGCACCGAGACGGATTTCCAAATCGAAATCAAAGCCTGTGTCAAATATATTTTTACCGAGCAAGCCGTATTCTCTTGCCTGGTCGATAGCAATCTGAAGTCTGTTTACGGCAATCGGATATTCTGCTCTGATATAGATGAAACCTTGGTTTGCACCGATTGCATAAGCCGCAATTGCCATAGCTTCTATAACAGAGTGGGGGTCACCTTCAAGAACAGATCTGTCCATAAATGCACCCGGGTCGCCCTCATCGGCGTTACAAGCAACATATTTCTGATCTCCCTCTGCCGCATATGTAAATTTCCATTTAAGACCTGTCGGGAATCCGCCGCCGCCTCTTCCTCTCAAGCCCGATTTCAAAATTTCATCGATAACTTCTTCCCTTGTCATTTCGGTGAGCACCTTGCCCAATGCCTTATAACCGTCCGAAGCAATATATTCTTCAATATTTTCCGGATCGATAACACCGCAGTTACGAAGTGCTATACGCATCTGTTTTGCATAGAAGTTTGTTTCGTTAAGACTCTTGATTGAATCATCCTCTTCATTTACGGTTTCTTGATAAAGCAAACGCTTAACAATTCTTCCTTTCAGAAGATGCTCTTCGACAATTTCTCTCACATCGCTGACTTCAACTCTCGAATAGAAAGCACCTTCCGGATATACAACCATAATCGGTCCTAAAGCACAAAGACCGAAACAACCTGTTTTAATAACTTTAAATTCCTTGTCCAAACCGTATTCAACAAGCAATTTTTCCATTTCCTTAATTATTTCTTCACTGCCCGATGAAGTACAACCGGTACCGCCGCAGCATAAAATATGACCTCTGACCATTTCCATGTTTTCAATCATTCCTTTCATTAATTATCAGACGATTACTCGTTTTCGCCAACTGTAAATTCCTTAACGGGACGACCGTTGACAATATGCTCCGCAACAACCTTTTGTGCCTTTTCGGGAGTCATTTTAACATATGTAACCTTTTCTTCGCCCGGAACCAAAACCTCAACAATCGGCTCAAGACGGCACATTCCGACACAGCCTGTCTGAACAACCGAAACATGGTCAAGATTTCTCTTTCCTATTTCTTCAACAAAAGCATTCATAACCGGTCTTGCTCCTGCCGCAATACCGCAGGTTGCCATTCCGACAACCACTCTGACAGCGTGATCGTCCTTTCTCATATTAACACCTGCCGAAACTCTTTGTCTTATAGCTTCCAATTCTGCCAAACTTTTCATAACATTATTCCTTTCCGCACCTTGTGCTTATAATCAATCATAAACACCCGTCTCTCCCTCTTTTAGATATTCCAAAATCCAGAGAGAAACAGCATTTTCTTTAAACGATACCCCTTGGAGTACCTTTTTAAATTCCCGTGTATCAACATAAAATTTCTTTTCTCCGACGGTATGTGTATAAACAAAATCCACATCTTCAAACGAGGTAATGAGCTGATGCATTGTTTCAGCCATATTTCCGAGCGGCTGTCTGTCTATGCTTGAATAAACAAATGTTGCCGAAACGGTTGTTCCGCACCCGAGCTTTGATTTTATATCAATGCCTCCGCCCGTTTGTTCCGCCGCATTTTTCAAAAGCGGAATTCCCAAGCCGACCTTTCTTGTTGTTCTGCCCGTTGTGAACGGGTCGGTCACCGATGCCAAAAGCTTTTCGTCCATACCCTTTCCGTTATCCTTTACCGAAAAGAAAAGGATATCTTTTTTTTCGTCCTCATTTATGACAAGCTCTGTCAAGCTTGCCCCCGCCGCAACGGAGTTCTGCATTATATCGAGAATATGCAGTGAAATTTCTTTCATAATGACACCCTCTAAAATAACAGCTTATTCGTATTTTTTCAAAATATCATCTACATCATCAACCGTAAGTCTGCCGAAAACCTCATCATTTACGGTCAAAACAGGTGCAAGTCCGCAAGCACCGATACATCTTGTCGCATCTATCGAATATTTGCCGTCAGGTGTACACTGACCGACTTCGATTCCGAGTCTTTCCTTGATTTTGTCGAGAATATCTCCCGAACCCTTAACATAACAAGCCGTTCCGAGACAGACTGCGATTTGATACTGTCCCTTCGGGTAGAGCGAGAACTGTGCGTAGAAGGTTACGATACCGTAAATTTCCGAAAGAGGTACATTTAATCCCTCCGCAATCATCTGCTGAACCTCAAGAGGAAGATATCCGTAGATTTCCTGTGCCTTGTGAAGTACCGGAATGGCAGCGCCCTCCATATCCTTATGGGCTTCGATTACTGCTTTTAATTCAGCTTCCTGTTCCTTTGTGCCGTTAAACGGCATAATTTTCATTTTCTCCATAATGTCCCTCCTGTTTTATTTTGTTATTTTATGATTTTCTGAAATTTCGCATAAATCAACAATTATACCCAATAATTATATCATCTTTGTCAGAAAAAATCCACAAAAGTTGTCGAAAAAAAATATTTACTACTTTTTGCACAAATAATCAATCACTTTTTCGGTACTTTTCGCCATAAGCTCGATGAAAAATTCAGGCTCTGCAATGTTTTCAAGATAGTGAGCATCGGAATTTGTCACAGCTTGATATTTTTTTTCGTATTCCGCCATTTTCCCTCTGTTTTTTGCGGTTATTTCAACGGTTTTGAATAAAAGCTCATCGGGGATTATGCCAAGGTTTGACAAGACACTGTAGGATGAACGGTCAATATGTGCCGGAACCGCCGCACCGCCAAGCCCTCTCACCTTTTTCACCACCGAAAAAATGTCAAGTTCGGTTGCGGTAACAAGCAAGTTTTCCTCCTTACCCACTATGTTGTCCTCAAAATCCATAAACAGCTGTTCACCGAAAATTTCTTCCCTGTTTTTTATCGGCGGGAGATGATTTTTCACATATTCACCCATTTCCTCCGCACTCTCTATGCCCGGAAAATAACATACAATATGTATCTCTTCGCTCGTTTCGACCTCCATTCCCGGAATAACCAAAATCTTGTCACCTGCGGCTTTCATAACCGAACGCACATTTCCGCAAGAATTGTGATCGGTCACCGCTATCATATCAAGCCCCTTTATAATCGACATATTTACAATGTTATTGGGGGTCATATCGTTGTCTCCGCACGGCGAAAGTGCGGAATGAATGTGCAGGTCATAGTATAGTTTCATTTTAGATATTCCTCCCTGATAATTCTTAAATCTTTTCTTTTGCGAAAAATAACATAAATTTCAAGATTTTGCTGCCTGTTGATATGTATTTTATCGAAAAAAGCACTTGCAAATACAAGTGCTTTTTGAGGCAAGTCACCGAGAAATTCCCCGGTACAACTTTATCAAAATCAATGTCAGATTTCACCTTTATCATCCATTATCGTTTTGATAACAACACCAACATTCGAGGTTAATTGACCTCTGCAAGAAAATACATCCGTATTAAGCTTTTTTTCTTGCATAACAGCCAATTCACACAGCTTTGTCGGAGCTGACCAACCCTTGTGCTTGCCGGTTTTTTCCAAATAAGTAATTTCAATCACCGACGGAATCTCAAAATACTTTTTCAAATCTATAAATTTTCAAAATACCATCACTCGGTATTTTGTCCCTCGCAAATAAAATAATAATGCTTATACGGTTCAATTTGCTGTTCTTTATTCGACGAACGAGAATTCCAATTTGTATAAGAGCGTATGGGTGCCATGCTTATTCCTCCTTGAATTTGAATGATGTAAATACAGGTATCGCACCATAGCGTCCTTCAAGGTAGGCTTTACTTAATTTTTTATCATAGCGTTCTTTGAATCTATCAAGAGAATAGATATGTGTATTGTTATCCTTATCCCGTTCCACAAACCAAATCTCATCTCTTCTGAATAAATTCTGATCCATTATCGCCGATTCATGAGTTGTAAATAATAATTGTATTCTTTGTCCCGCATGAACCTTTTCAAAAAGTTCAACAAATCTGGAGGTAAGTTTCGGATGCAGACTACGCTCAATTTCATCCACTATGTATAAAACATTATCTGTTTTGTTTAACAACATATCCAACAAATCAAACAAGCGTCTTGTTCCGTCGGACTCCTCGCTGTACTTAAAATCATAAAAAGATTCACCATGTTTTAAAGCAATGGTTGTAATTTTAGGCTCTTTGCCTTTCTCAAATTCCAAATTAAAAAAACTGAATTCAGAACGCATAGAAATTTTAAAGCCTGTATTTGTTTCATCTTCCGATTTTTCTTTAATGGCTTTCGTAATATCTTCGTATATCGAAGACGGTAATTCTTGTCTCAAATCATCCATCGTTATCTCTATGATATTGATTTCCGTTATTCCCGTATCAAAAGTCTTTATCAAATCATTAATCTGCAAAAGAGATACATCGTCATAATAATATTCAAAGCTTTTCAATGCCGTATTCGGCGTGACAATTGTCAAACCGTTGCAAATCCAATTATATACATCCTTAAAAAACTTAATTTTGGAATTATTCGCATATTTTTTCCCACGATTCATTACAGTTAAAAATAAAGCTGTTGAATTTTCTTCAAAATCTTCTATGTATGTTTCAAGTTTTGATTTGTCTGTATCGGATAAAATCACTTTTTCTCCGATTTTTGGTTTCTGTCCTTTTTGTCTTTCAAACAAAACTTTATGAGAACCGTTTTGATATAATTCATATAACCATTCCGATTCCACGGTTCTGTCTTGTAATTTTAAAATAAAACCATACACATAAAACTTATCGTCAATGGTAAATTGAATTTCAAACAGACTCGGTTTATTGATATTTTCTTTATTGGTCTTGCAAAATTTAGTCGTTGCCTCTAAAGGAATGGTATTTCTTACACAGTACTGTATAAATTTAAAAGCTTCAATTAAATTCGATTTCCCGGATGCATTTGCACCATATATAACCGCATACTTCAATAAAGAGGTACTCTTTATATTCATTTTGTGTTCGGTTTTCTTTCGTGTCTTGTTGGACGGAATCATTGTTAGCATCGTCTCTTTGTTAAAAGAAAGAAAATTATCAACAACAATGTTTATAAGCATAAGATTTTACCCCTTCAAATTTCTGTAATTATAAAATCAGTGTATAATTTAGATGTCGCAAATTCATTTTACCAGGAGCAAAAATACTTGCTTGCAAGGGCATTTTTGCGACGCCGTCAATTGACACATAGCGGTCACACGACCGTAAAAGCCGATAGGCTTGAAGAATTTTATGTAATAAAATTCTTCTATGTGCCAATTATATCATATCATTTTATAGTTGTCAACATTCATCGTCCTATCCAGAGAAAATTTCTCCAAATATGTATTTTAAATACCAAAAATTGTCGTTTCATCATTATAAACAGCACATTTTATCAAAATAAATATAAGTATATCAATCAAAAAAAACTTTACACCGATATCAATGCGTGATATAATGATATCAACAAATTAATGTGAGGTGTTTTTATGGCGATAAACAGAAAATTTTCATATTTGAGCGACTACACCTGCTCACTGCCCGATTTTGCGACGGAATACATAATCGATTACTACACGGGCGAAAGCATAAACACTCAAATCGGCTATGCCATTGACATAAAGGTATTTTTCAACTATCTCATATCGGAGGTTTTGGACGGTGTTTCGGACACAAAAAGCATAACGGTATCAGACATTGACTCTCTTCGTGTCACCGACCTGATAAGATTTAAAACATATTTAAAGGAATATGAGCAAGAAACACACACCGTAACAGGGAAAACAATAAAAAGAGTATATAGAAATTCAGCCTACGGCATAAACCGCAAAATGTCGGCGGTTCGCGGAATGTTTATATATCTTTACAAAACCGAGCAGATAAAGGAAAACATAACCGACAAGGTTGATTTTGCAAAGCTCCACCAAAAAATCAAAAAAAGGCTAACTTCGCAGGAAACCTGCGACCTTTTGGATGTTATCTACAACGGCGAAAAATATTACGAGGGCAGGCTCCTCACCGAATACAAAAAAAGAAAAGCCCGTGACACTGCAATTTTCACCACCTATCTCGGCACAGGAATCCGCGTTTCGGAGCTTATTAACTTAAATATCGAGGATTTGGATTTTGACACAAACTCCTTTATCGTGACCAGAAAGGGCGGAGATGAACAGGAAATTTTTATGCCGCTCCAGGTTAAGGAAACTATTTCGGAATATTTGAACCAAGAAAAAAAGCTCCGTGAAACCGTCGAAAAAGGTCCGCTGTTTTTGAGCAGGAACGGCACACGCTTTACCACGACAGGCATCGAAAAGCTTTTGAAAAACTACTGCAAAACCGTTTCGATAACAAATCCCGACAAAACCCGTCCCCACGCTCTGCGAAGGACTTTTGCTTGTCAGCTTCTCGAAGACGGTGTCGATATAAAAATGGTTGCGGAGCTTCTCGGCCACAAAAACATTGAAGTCACGCACAAATATTACGCACAGTATAACTCCGGTGCAAGAAAAGAAATTATGCTGGGACAAACTCCCGTTCCGGAGGAAATTTACGAACAAAAAGATAAACAATAAAAATCGGGACGGCAGTATAGCCGTCCCGACAACATTTTATACCAAATCTCCCAAAATCAATTTTGCGTTTTCCGAAAATATATCCTGCTTTTCGCTGTCCGTCAATTTCAGGCGTTCGACTGCTCTTACCGCATCTCCCTGCACCTGCCACGGAGAATCCGAACCGAACAGAATTTTTTTCGTCCCGTGCTTTTTTATGATTTTTTCCGCAAGTTCATCTTCCATAATGCCAACAGAATATGATGTATCAAGATATATCCGACTTCCGGCAATATGTTCCAAAACTCCGTCCCATTCCAAATATCCGCCCATATGTGCCGCAATTATATTTCCGCCGTCAACAAATCTCAATGCATTTTTCAGTCTTTCGGGCAAGCAATGAACGGGAGGCGTCATTCCGGCATCCCTTCCGGTATGAAGCATAACAAAAAGTCCCAATTCCTCTGCCTTTTTTAAAACCTTTAACGAATTTTCCGAATCTATATAAAATCCCTGATATTCCGGATGAAGCTTTATGCCTATAAATCCGTCCCTTTTGATTTGCCTCAAAATTTCCTCCGTTCCATCTTGGTCGGGGTGCAGACTTCCGAACGACAAAACTCCGTCCTTTCCCGAAATTTCCTTTGCGAATTTATTGATTGACGGCGTTTGCTTTTCCGATGTTGCTATCGGCATAACAACGCTGTAATCTATGCCGTTTTCTCTCATTGATTTTTTCAACCCGTCCAATGTTCCGTCGGTTGCGGCTTTTTTGTCAAGTCCGCTTGCTCTTTTCAAATTTTCCTCAAGCGACGAAATTGCTCTTTTTGCAATCTTGTCCGGGAAAATATGCGTATGAAAATCTATTATCATAAAAATCATCCCTTTTCTTCATAAAATTTTACCCCAAAATCAGAAAAAAAACAATAGCAATAAAAAATAATCCGCAATTTTGTTAATATTATCTGTTTTTTTTGGTTGAAAATCGGAAATTTTTATAGTATAATATAGTTAGGTGTATTTTCACCCCGAATAAATGAGGTAAGAATTTATGAAGAAAAAGAAAATTAAAATAATCATAATTGTCATAATATCGGTCATTGCCGTTTTAACTGCCGCCTGTGCGGCATTGTACGGATTTGTTATCAAGCCGTATTCCGGCAAGATTATAAACGCTGTGGATCAGCTTCTCGGTGACGAGGAATTTATGGCGGAGCTTACAGACGGAGAAATCGTGCCGCCCGACGCCTCGGAAGAAAGTTTGGCAAATTCGCCCGATTCTCCACCTGAGCAAAAAAAGGATGAACCGCAATCAAAGGACGGTAAAAATTCATCATCCGAGCCTGCGGACTCTTCCCCACAGACACAGTACGGGCATAAACCGAAAAAGGACAAAAGTGAATATAACAGCTCCTATGATTATGTCAAGGACAATGTTTCGCAGGAGGACTTAAAAAAAGGAATGAGCCTTGCTTCAAAAGCGGATGTTTCGTATATTCTCGGACTTTTGAAAGGCGGACTTACTTCCGCAGAAAAAAAAGAGCTTAAAGCTTATCTTAAAAGCCGTTACACAAGCGGCGAGATTTCCTCCGGGATTTCTCTTTACAACAAATATTCATACTTATTAAAATAAACCGAAAGGATGGTTAAATCAATGGACGCAAAAACAGTTTTGGTAATAGATGACGAACAGCCTATTGTCGAAATATTGAAATTCAATCTCTCCAAGGAGGGATATAATGTACTGGAGGCATATGACGGAGCAACCGGTCTTGAACTTGCACTTTGCGAAAATCCCGACCTTGTTCTTCTTGATGTTATGCTTCCGAAAATGGACGGCTTTGAAGTCTGCAGAAAAATAAGAGAAAAATCCTCAATTCCGATTATAATGCTCACTGCAAAGGAAGAAGAGGTTGACAAGGTTCTCGGACTTGAACTCGGAGCGGACGACTATATGACAAAACCATTCTCCGTTCGTGAATTGACGGCAAGAGTGCGTGCAAATTTGAGAAGAACATCAATCGACAAATCATCCTCCGCATCGGAGGGCGGTGCAATTATCGTTTCGGGCGATTTGGTTATCAACACCGAGCGTTACGAGGTCAAGAAAAGAGATAAGGTTGTCGAAATCACATTGAGAGAATTTGAGCTTTTGAAGTTCTTGGCACTCCAGCCCGAAAAAATATTTACGAGAGAAAATCTTTTGGAAAAGGTTTGGGGTTATGAATATTACGGAGATGTGAGAACGGTTGATGTTACCGTCAGAAGACTCCGTGAAAAAATCGAAGACGACGCAAGTATTCCGAGATATATCATAACAAAACGAGGCGTCGGCTACTATTTCAACAGGACATAATATTATGTTTAAAGGTATTCAATACAAAGTCGTTTCGGTCTTTGTTCTGCTGACACTCTCGCTCATAACCATTGTTGGGTCATTTATGATTGTCAACATTGTCAATTTCTATAATGAAGAATTTTATGTTATGATGGACAGAGTTTTCAACGAAAAGCTTGTTTATGAATTAAATCAGCTCGCAAAGAGTGAAAATCCTCTTGAAAGCGTTGATTCCGCAATATTTTCGCACATCGGACCTTTGGGAATAGATACATATCGTTTTTACAGTATCCTCGATGCCAAAACAGGCAATTCCTTAATTTGCTCCGATTCCTCAAAAGTCGGCGAAATTGACAAAACAGATAATATTATAACCGCAATGACGGGAAAAACGGGAAATATCGTGACCGACGGCAAAAATTATATGGATTATGCAATCGGAATCAATCTCGACGGCGAAAACAGCTATATCGTCTATATAAAGGATACAAAGGAAGAAATCAACAGCATCACGAAAAATGTACTTGTGATAGTTCTCGAAGCATTACTGCTGGCGGTTTTGGCATCGGTTATCATCGGTTATATTCTCGGAAAAACAATCACCGTGCCAATCATAAACCTGACAAAAAGAGCCGAGAAGCTTGCCGCGGGCGAATTTGACACAATTGAAGTTTCAAAGGAAAACGACGAAATCGGCAGACTTTCAAACGCATTCGGCTATATGTCGCAGGAGCTTCGCAAAACGATTATGGAGGTCAACGAAGAGAAAACAAAAATCGAAACAATTCTTTTCAATATGACCGACGGTGTCCTTGCGTTTGACCTTTCGGGAAAGGTTATGCTCATAAATTCCGAAGCGGCAAGATTCATAGGAAGCGAAAGTCCCGAAAAGCTTGAATTTGACGAACTTTTCAAGAAAATGAACGCAAATATCACACTCGGAGACCTTATCTATATAAAAAACGAAAGCTCGCCTGAGCGTGAGGTCGAATATAACGAAAAATATTTAAAGCTTAATTTCGCCACAATAGAAAAAGACTCAAAAATCAGTGGTATTCTTGTTGTTATGCGTGATATCACCGACCAGGAAAAGTTGGAGCTTGCAAGAAGAGAATTTGTTTCAAATGTTTCACACGAGTTGAGAACTCCGCTCACAACGGTAAAATCCTACGCCGAAACACTTATGGACGATTCTCTCACCGACAAAGCACTTCAAAACAAATTCTTGTCGGTAATAATCAAAGAAGCGGACAGAATGACCCGAATTGTAAAAGACTTATTGACACTTTCACGACTTGACGAATCGAAAAATGATGTAATCGAGCCGGAGGACATTGAACTGCAATCCCTTTTGGAGGGCGTTGTCGAAAAAATGTATATCAGTGCCAAGAAGAAAAATCAAACGATAAACTACAAGGCAATAAACCCCGTCCCGATTTTCAAATCGGAGCGTGACAAGCTCGAACAGGTTGTCATAAATATCGTATCAAACGCCATAAAATATACGGGTGAGGGCGGAAATATCGATATTGTTTCGGGAAAACTCTATAATGATGCTTTTGTCAAGGTAATCGACAACGGAATCGGTATTCCGTCGGAAAATCTTCCCAGACTTTTTGAGCGTTTTTACAGAGTTGACAAGGCACGAAGCCGTGACACCGGCGGAACGGGACTCGGACTTGCCATCTCAAAGCAGATTATCGAAAGTCTCGGCGGCTCAATAACAATTAACTCGGAATTCGGCAAGGGAACGGAAGTTATTTTGACATTCCCGATTTTGTAACATAATGTTAATTGTTAGTAATTGTAATGTAACAATATTTGTGATACAATATTTATACAAAAAATAATTGGATTTTAATCTGAATTTCAAATATTAAATTCTTCGGGAGGTTTTCACAATGCTAAAGAAGCTTGTTTCCGCACTTGTGCTTGCGGCAATGTTTTCAATGAGCGTTCCTTGTATCGGTCATGCGGCTTTCGGAAATACGATTTCCGTAAACGAAAAAGGCTCATCAACAAACATTATCTACATAAAAAGACCCGAATCCTTGCAGGCATCGACCTCGGATAAAACCTACACCATCTCGGCTGTAGGCTCACAGGGCACGAAAATCAAGGTTTATAAATACAATCCGTCAACCGATAACTGCACAATTATCAAAAACGAAACGCAAATCGGTGCAAGCGGATTATACAGTGTTGTTGTTGATTTGCCGAACGATTCAAACACATTTGTTGTAACCGCTGAAAATCCAAGCGGTACGCAGGCTGTCAGAATTGATATCGACAAAATCAGAAAAAGCACTATCGATAAGCTCAAAAATGTAACAGTAACAATCAGGAACTTTTTCCGTTAATTTCGGAGCGAAACATATATGAATAAGGAACGAATAAAAAATTTATTGCTTGTGTTCCTGATAGCCATGAATTTTATTCTGGGCAGTAGAATATTGATTGAAAAAAAATTATGGCCGTCAGGCTATAATTTTTTTTCAAATACGGGCAATTGGGAAATCACAAAAATATATCAGAGCATAAAAAATCTTTTCGGAAGCGACACGATTTATAAAAGCCGTCTGCTTTCGCCCGAAAAGATTATAATAAACACGGGCGACCAAACGACCCGTCTTTCGCTTGATGCGCACGATGAAGAATTTGACGGAATTTTGGATGAGGCTTATGCCGTTTTGCAGAAAGCCTTTTCCGACAATACCCAAACCCCGGCGGTCATTTCAAAAGAGGATTTTTATACCTCGCTTGCATCAAGCTCAATATATCTTGAATATCCTGCGGCATATTCGCCGACACTTTTTGCACGCTTAATCGGCACGGAATCTGACATTGAGCTGAATATCCCCGACGGTTTTTCACAGCTTGTCATTTCCTATTCGCCGAAAACAAGTGTTTTCATAACAAATTCAAAAAATAATTCATTTTATCGTATAAATGTTGACAAAAACTGTGAAGAGCTTGTTTTTAAGCTCGGCGAATGTCTTGAAAACAATCAATCGGAGCACCCTGTCATAAACTATTCATTCGATTTGAAGTTTGATATGCCGTTCGGCACGCAGAAAACGACAATAAGTCCCCTTGTGCAGATTTATTCAACACCGGAGGAATATCCTGTCGTACTTTCCAAAAATCCTATATTTGACGGGGAAAGTGTCAACGAGGATATACTGAACGAAATCCTTAAGGTTTTCAGCATAAACCCGAACACAATGAGCCGATACACCGAAGCCGGAGGAACTGCGGTTTTTGTTGCAAACAACGCAACGCTGAAAATCGACAAATCGGGATATCTCGAATACGAAAAAAACACTCCGTCCGCCGAATCGGGCGATGACTATTCCTTTATAGCCTCCGTTTCAACCCTTGCGGACGGTGTTAATAAGGCTGTCGGAAACGATTATGCTATGTGCATTTCCGATATTTCAAATGAAGTGATGCTTGATTATGTTGCCGGAGGAATGAGAGTTTATTTAAATTCCGACAAGCTTTCAAACGGAGTTGAAGCGACCGCCGAGAACGGACAGTTAAAAACCTATAAACAGCTTCTGCGTTCCTATGAAACACAGAGCCGAGTGTCCGCACCGACGGAATTTATGACGGCACTTGACGATGCCATTTCGGAATACTCAAAATCTATGAACGAAATCAATATCAACAAAATGTCAATCGGATATAACGACAGCATTTTAAACGGCGAATTAAACGCCGAATGGATTGTCGATGTTGATAATGTTATTGTCGGATAAGGGGGATAAAAATGAACTACAGCAAAGTAAAATCCGTTATGATTGTATTTTTGATAATTGTAAATCTCGCTTTTTTGACATACATCGTTTATGAAAAAAATCAAACCGACCGTCAAAGCAGACAAATGGCACAGACAACTTCAGAGCTTCTTTCATCAAGAGGAATAACGGCTGATGTCGAAATGATAGCAAAGTGTGCAGAATCCGAAAATTCACAGAATGTCTATGTTGACAATGTAATTTCAAGCTATGCGGATTTTTCCGAAAAAATTCTCGACAATTCCAAAAAAATTGCGGACAGTGAATTTTCTTCCGACAAAGGAAAGGTTTCCTTTTCGGGTGACCGTTTTTTTGCAAAGGCATCGGAAAATAATTATCTTCTAAAAGCCGACATATCGGAGCGAAACGCTGAAAAAACCGTTTCCGATTATCTTATGTCGCTCGGAATTGACACGGAGGATGCGATAATCGAGCAAACAAAGAGTGACGGCAAAATAATCATAAAAATTTCAAAGAAAATCTATTCCCTGCCCCTTTTTCAAACAGGAATAAGCGTCACTGCGGACAAGTCGGGAATTTCGGAAATTTCGGGAAATTGGTATAATTCAAGCGAACAGAATATTTCCCCCGCACCGCTCAAAAGCATTTCGGGGATACTTGTCGAATATATGAACGAAAAGCAGGGACAAAAGGGTATCAAAATAGAGGAAATTTCCCTTTGCTATTCCGCCCTTGACCCCGACACCTATCACGAAAGCATCTTTTTGACACCATATTGGAGAATAACCTCCTCCGACGGCGACTGTTACATCGATGCGAGAGAAAACAATTGAAAAGAAAGGTAAAAAAATGAGCATAAATTTCAGTTCTATAGTAAATAACGCTCTTTCGGAGAATATCGGAATTGACCTCGGCTCCGAAATGACGAGAATATACATACAAGGAAGAGGGATTGTCCTTTGTGAGCATACAGCAACAGCCATCGACACAAGAAATGGCGAAATAATCGCCTACGGTGACGAAGCACACAAAATGCTCGGTAAAAATCCGATGGGAACAAAGGTAATTCTTCCCATCAAAAACGGATACATCTCAAATATCGATATGACCGTCAAAATTCTGTCGGAATACATTTTGAGAGTTTATAAAAAAACACTCCTTAAACCGAGAATAATCATCGCCGTTCGTTCCGATATAACCGTTGTTCAGCGGCACGCAATAGAAAATGCATTAAAGGACATCGGTGCAAGATGCGTTTATATGATTGATGCACCGATTGCGGCGGCATCGGGTGCAGGATGTGATATATCTCTTCCCCGTGCGATGTTTGCCGTTCATATGGGAGCGGGATACTGCGATATGGCTTCGATTTCTCTTGGCAGACGAGTCAACGGTTCGTCTATCGATATCGGAGGAAACACCCTCACAGAGGACATTATTACACATATCAAAAAAAATCATAATCTTATAATCGGCTTTCAAACAGCCGAAAATATCAAGAAAAAAATCGGCTGTGCCATATCTTTTGATAAAATTGCAACAATGAATGTTTCCGGCTGTGACATCACAACGGGAGTGCCGAGATTTGTTTCGGTGAGCTCGGAGGAAATAAAGGACTGCTTGAATGTGTCGCTTTTGAAAATTGCCGATGCAATAAAGCTTGCAATAAAGGATGCCCCGACAGAAATTCTTCCCGATATAATCGACAGCGGAATTCTGCTCACGGGCGGCGGAGCAAAACTTTACGGCTTTGACAAATTTTTGCACACAAATTTGGAAATGAAGGTCTATAACGCCGCAAATATGACCGATTGCACAATAACAGGCGTCGGCAAGGAGCTTTCAAAGCTTGACGAACAGTCGGTTCGAGAGGGGAAATTTTACTATGCAGTCGATTGAGCTTTCCCCCAACGAGCAAATTGACGATTTGCAGATAATGGATTTGAAAATAATACAGAAAAAGGACGGTTTTAAGTTTGGAACGGATGCCGTTCTTCTTTCCGATTTTGCAAAAAATATCCAGTCGGAGCATACTCTTGATTTATGCACCGGCACGGGAATAATTCCGCTTTTGCTCCGAGCAAAATCAAAAACACGCCGCTTCACTGCGGTTGAAATACAGCAGGAAATAGCTGATATGGCAAAAAATTCGATGCTTTTGAATAATCTTTCGGATGAAATCGAGGTTGTATGTGAGGATTTAAAAAACAGTGTGAAGCTTTTCGGAAAAAGAAAGTTCGATTTGATAACCTGTAACCCACCGTATATTCGTTCGGGAGTTTTGAACTCAACCGACACAAAAACCGTATCACGGCACGAAATTTTGTGTACTCTTGAAGATATTATCCGTGTTTCTTCCGATTTGCTGACAACCACAGGACGGCTTTGTATCGTACATCGCCCGTCCAGAGTTGCGGAATTGCTCTATCTTATGAAAGCCAATCGGATTGAACCGAAAAGAATACGCTTTGTTCATAAAAATCAAAATGAACCTCCCGTGCTTGTGCTCGTTGAGGGACTTTTTGGCGGCGGATGCGATGTGAATGTTATGAAACCACTGATTATGTATAAGGAAAATTCCGAATTGACCGATGAAATGAAAGAAATTTATAATT
Source organism: uncultured Lachnospiraceae bacterium (assembly GCA_964530315.1). Classification (GTDB taxonomy): domain Bacteria; phylum Bacillota; class Clostridia; order UBA1381; family UBA1381; genus RGIG1988. The sequence continues at coordinate 32,972 of CAZGZZ010000007.1, read as the reverse complement.
ATGATTGATGAGGTGTCGATAAACAATAAACAAAGTTATACCTCAAAATCCCACCCCGTAGGGAATGGATTTATACGATCCGTAAATGAATAAAAAACGGTTCCCTTGTCTAAAGGGAGCTGTCAGCGTAACTGACAGAGGGATTGTATAATGGTTACGACAACCCCGCAAAACCAAAAAGGAGAACCAATATGACAGGAACACTATATCTATGTGCAACACCAATCGGAAACCTATCCGATGTATCGAAAAGATTTATCGAAACTCTCGAATCTGTTGACATTATTGCCGCAGAAGACACAAGGGTCACGATAAAGCTATTGAACTACTTCAACATCAAGAAACAGCTGACAAGCTACCACGAGCACAACAAGCGAGAAAAGGGTGAAATTCTCATCGCAATGCTCAAGGAGGGTAAGAATGTTGCTCTTGTGTCGGATGCCGGCACTCCGGCAATTTCCGATCCCGGAGAAGACTTGGTGAGAATGTGTATTGACAACGATATAACCGTGACTTCCGTTCCGGGATGCGTTGCGGCGATAAATGCTCTTATTTTGTCGGGATTATCGACAAAAAGATTTTCATTTGAGGGATTTTTGTCGGTCAATAAAAGACACCGTCGGGAGCATCTTTCCTCCCTTGCCGCCGATACGCACACAATGATATTTTACGAAGCACCACACAAGCTGACATACACGCTTTCCGATATGGCGGAAGTTTTCGGAAATGACCGAAAAATCGCCCTTGTGCGTGAGCTGACAAAGCTCCACGAAGAGGTTTTAAGGCTGACACTGGGCGAAGCGGTGGAAAAATTCAAGGAGGACAAGCCGAGAGGTGAATATGTCATCGTGGTGGACGGCTGTTCGGAGGAGCAGGCTCAAAAAGAACAATGGTGGAGCGAATTGAGCGTAGTTGACCATGTGAACGCAAACATCGAAAAGGGAATGAGCTCAAAGGATGCAATCCGTCAAACCGCAGTTGAGCGAGAAATGTCCAAAAGAGATGTTTATAATCAATATCATAAAACGGAGTGATAAAAATGAAGAAATTATCGAAAAGAAATGCGGCACTGCTCGGCGGCGGTGCGGCTATTGCCTACAGCTTTATAAAGGGCAGAGGTATTTTTAATCATCCGAGATTTTATAAGGAACATAAAGCACTTAAAAATTATCTTAAAACCTATCACCCCAATTCAAATGCAGGTGATATTTTGAAAACAAAAACAGGATGGTCTTGCATAATTAACAGCCGAAATAAACAAATTCTTTTGAATATCGAAAAAACAAACGACGGAAATTATGTTTTTTCCGAAACCGATATGTAAAAATGTAACGCTTTTTTGCCCTCTTTCATATCTTATATTAGCAGTAATTCTGCAATAGATTTGAAGGAGGACATTTTTATGTGTTTATTTGGAGGTTGCAACAATAACAATAGCGGAACAGATACTTGGATTTGGATTTTGATTATAATTATCCTCATTTCTTGCTGTTCGGACGGCGGTCTGTTCGGTAACGGTAACGGCTGCGGATGCAATAATAACGATTGCTGCTGCTGATTGGTGTAGGGCGACCCAATGCGGTCGCCCGTTTTTTCACATTTTCTTGCCCATTTTATCACCAACGCAAAAAAAGAACTGACCGATTGGTCAGTTCTTCTTTATCGTAATCAGTCAAAACCGATTATAGATTATTTTGCAATGATTTCGAAGATATCAACGATTTCATCTTCAACAACAACTGCAAATCTTGTCTTTGCGTTGTATGCAGATTCACCGTCTGTGATAAGAACGAACGGATATACATTGTTAACCTTTGTTCCGTAAGCATAAGCCTTGTAGTTTGTTTCGTCTGTCAAAGAATCAACTGTTGCAGCGAACAAATCTTTGTCATCAGCATACTTTGTAGCGTCAACAATCTTTGTAGCTTCGCCCATCTTGATTGAACCAATCTGGTTGTTTCTTGCTTTGAATTCTTCTTTTCCGTTTGCTCCGCTCAATGTATCGATAGCACTAGCCATAAACTTCAACTCTGTGATTTTACCTGAATATGTTGAAACCTTATAATGAATTACACGATTTTCAATATCTTGCTTAACGAATTCAGGTGTTACTGCTGAATATACAGCACCTTGAACTCGTGTGTTCAAACCTGTTTCTCCAAGAAGTGTACCTGTCAATTTCACGCTGTGCCGATTTCCGCCAAAGGCAAAATTCCTTGTAAATTTCAGATTGTTTTTTGATTTTTAAATATTTTTTATCGACCGATTTTGACACAATTTTACATCACCAAATAGTCAAAATCAAACAATGCTTTTTCAATAATATTAAATTATAGCTTGCAAAAGTATAACGATTTATGTTATAGTATTCATACACAAATATGTGTGAAAAAATACAATAACAGGAGCAAAAATATGAAAAGACGAGCAGACGGAAGATTTCAAAAAAGAATAACTTTACCGAACAGAAAGGCAAAAGTTCTCTACAGTTCTGCAAAATCGGAGCGTGAAGCAATTAAGGATTTCAACCGCCAAATGCTCTCACTCAAAAACGAACAGAGAAAAAAATTTTTGTTTGCAAGCATTGCCGATGATTGGAACAGTGAATACAGAGAGCGGATTTCGGATATCAACTACCGGAAAAATACCCGTGCCGCATACAACAGAATCCTTGAATATTTTGACGGCTATTATATCGAAGAAATGACAGCACCCATTATCAATCAGTTTATAAACAAGCTTGCATTGATGAAATACGGCAAAAAAACAGTGGCAAATCACCACTGCATACTGAATATGATTTTTAAATTTGCAATTTTGAATGGATTTATAAATTACAATATTATACAGGATATTCCGCTTCCGTCCAATCTTCCGCACAAACGCCGTGAACTGCCGAGTGACGAGGAGCTTGCCACGGTCAACAGTCACTATGACGGATTTGATTTTTTACCTTACTTTTTGTTGAATACGGGTTTGAGAATGTCGGAAGCTCTCGCTCTTGTGGTTGACACGGATATTGATTTTGAAAACAAAACCATTATCGTGAACAAACACTTGCTCCACGATGGAAACAGACCGATTATCGAACACAAAACAAAAACAGCTTCCTCAGAAAGAAAAGTGATTTTGCTTGACCGTGTTGCCGAAAAAATTCCGCACAAAACAGGCTTGCTTTTCACCAACGACAATGGGGAAGCCTTTTCAAAAAGCCAATTGCGGAGCAAATGGACGGAATATCAAAAAAAATATTGTCTGACACTGACCGCCCACCAGCTCCGTCACGGCTATGCAACTATGCTCTTTGAAGCCGGGATTGATGCAAAGGATGCCCAGGACCTTATGGGACATTCCGATATAAATACAACTCGCTCAATTTACACACATATCCGAGATAAAAGGCGGAACGAAACAGCGGAGAAATTAAATAATTTCAGCTTTTGAGTTTCGGGCGACCTTCTCCGCTACGCTATCCCTTACACAGGGGCGGCAATTCCGGGCGACCACATAGGGTCGCCCGAAAAACAGCGGCTTACATTATTTTAATTTTGACCGAGCATATTTTCTATAAAAATTCCGTATCCCCTTGTGGGGTCATTAACAAACACATGAGTTACCGCTCCCACAAGTCGATTATTTTGAATTATGGGCGAGCCGCTCATTCCCTGAACAATTCCTCCCGTTTTGGAAAGCAGTTCGCTGTCCGTTATCCTCAAAACAATACCCTTATTATCAACCTTTTCTTCCTTTGACACACTCAAAATCTCCGCATCATAGCTTCTCACACCGTTTTTATCGACATCACACAAAATTTTTGCTTTTCCCTCTTTTATTTGATATCTTTGTGCCGTTTCAATCGGTGTTCCCTTGATGAAAGAGTTTTCATCAAGCTTGCCGAAAATTCCAAACTCATTATTTTTCAGCACGCTACCGATACTTTTGTTATCAAGCTGACCCAAAAGTCCGCCGGGATTTCCGTTTTGACCCTTTTTAACCGACACTATCTCACAACCTACCAACTCACCGCCCGAAGTCGTCAAAACAGTTCCCACATCGCAATCGGTTATTGCGTGTCCGAGCGAGGCAAAGCTTTTATCCTTTGGATTGTAATAGGTCAGCGTTCCTATCCCTGCCGCACTGTCACGAACCCAAAGTCCTATTTTATAGCTTCCGTCATTTGACAAAACGGGCGAAACAAAAGTTTTTATAAGCTTTTCGTCTCGTGCAATTTCAAGCTCAACCGAACTTTTAACCTTATTTATATAATCGGAAAGCTCCTCATTTGTTCCCATTTTTATGCCGTCGGCAGAAATTATTCTGTCGCTTGCCCTTATCCCTGCATCCTTTGCCGGGGAATGAATTTTGTTGTTGCCGTCAATAACCTCCGAGCTGTGAATTACCAAAAGCCCATCGGCATAAAGTTTCACCCCAACAGCTTCCCCAGACGGAATAACATAAGTCTTTTCGCTTGTATTTTTTATTAAATCTTCAAAGGTAAATTCTTCAAATATACCCGAATTTTTCCGATAAAGCTCATTTGCATCAACATTCGATTGCAAAATCGGTATAAATCCGAAAAAAATCGAAAATAATATTATAAAACCAAAATTTATTTTTTTATTTTTCAATATCTCACCTCACTTTCAATATTAATTTCTCCGCCAAAAAATTTTTAATACCGATAACATAAAGTTAATTATGTGAGGATTTTTAATTTATTGAAAAATTTAAACGGTCTGCAAAAAAATTTACAGACCGTTTGTATTATCTATCCTTATATATTTTAGCTTGCTCGAATTCTTCTTCAATTTCCTTTGACGGCTTCTTTGTAAGAAGTGAAACCACAACAATCACAACAGATGAAATCACGAATGCCGGCAAAAGCTCATAAACCGCAAAAATACCGCCGAACGGATTTATCAAAAGCTTCCAAACGAACACCATAATACCGCCCGTCAACATTCCGGCAATTGCACCCTCTTTTGTTGTTCTTTTCCAGAAAAGAGAGAAGAGTATAATAGGACCGAAAGTTGCACCGAAACCTGCCCACGCAAAGGAAACTATATCAAATATCACGCTGTGTTCATCCCATGCAATAACAATTCCGATAACTGTGATTAACAAAATCATTATTCTTGAAAGGTGCATAACACTCTTATCGCTTGCATCCTTTTTGATAATGCCCTCATAAAGATTTTTTGAAACAGCCGATGCAGCTATCAAAAGATATGAATCGGACGAGCTTATTGTTGCCGCAAGAATTCCTGCCATAATTATACCTGCCAACAACGGTGGGAACAACATCTGCGAAATAACGGCGAACACATTTTCCGCATCACTCTTTGTTGCAAGAACCGCCATTTCGGGTGTGCCCGTCAAGAGTGCTCTTCCCATAATTCCTATAAACACGGCAACTGTGAGAGAAATCAATACCCAAACGGTTGCAATCCTTCTTGAAGTTTTCAATTCAGATGTTTTTCTTATTGCCATAAATCTCAAAAGCACCTGCGGAATTCCGAAATATCCGAGTCCCCATGCAAGTCCCGAAATTATTGTTACCCAGCCATAGCCAGAAGCCTCGCCGAACTGCGGTATTCCGTTTATCGACTGCTGAACTCCCGATGCATCAACGATAGGCGTTGCCGAGCTTGTGAATGAGAAATATCCCGGAATTGCCTTTGCATTCTCAATAACCGCACCGAATCCGCCGGCATTCATTGTTCCGACAAACAGAACGCCCACAAGTGCGATTATCATAACAATTGCCTGCATAAAATCGGATGCACTCTCTGCCAAAAATCCGCCGATGAGCGTATAAATCAAAACAAAAACCGCTCCCGCAATAAGCATTGCGTGATAATCAAGATTGAAAAGACCTGCAAACAGCTTTCCGCAGGTTACAAAACAGCTTGCGGCATAAACTGTAAAGAATATCAAAATGAATACAGCCGAAATTCCCAATATGACCTTTTTTTTCTCGTGAAACCTGTTTGAAAGAAAATCGGGAATTGTTATCGAATTACCCGAAACGATTGAATAATTTCTCAATCGTTTTGACACCAATAGCCAATTTATGTATGTGCCGACAGCAAGACCGATTGCAGTCCAAGCGGCATCGGCAATACCGCACCAATATGCAACTCCCGGCAATCCCATCAAAAGCCATCCGCTCATATCGGACGCTTCCGCACTCATTGCCGCAACCCACGGACCGAGTGTTCTTCCGCCGAGAAAATAGTTCTCGGAACTTGCCTGTGAACGCTTTGCAAAAAATACACCAATCAATATAACAATCAGCATATATCCTGCCATTGCCAATAAAATATTTAACTTATCTCCCATATTTTTTCTCCTTTTGACATTTTCCACTATTTTATCATAAAATGCGGATTTTGTAAATAATTTTATATCAATCCGACAATAAATTCAACCACCAGCACTACCGCACACGAGCTTATTGCAACCTTTAAAAGACTTTTTTCAAAATAAGCAAGCACAACTGCGGTTATGAAGCCTGCCCACGCCGATATATTCGAACTTGTGGAATAAAATATTGCCGGAATTGTCATCGCACTTAACACCGCATAGGGGATGTAGTAAAGAAATGAAAGCAAAAATTTATTTTTTATTCTTTTCTTCACAAGCACGAGAGGAACCATTCTGATTAAATATGTAACGAGTGCCATTACCGCAAGGTAGGCAAAAAAGCCGTATTTATTCATCGTCTTCCTCCTCTTCTCTCGGTGCAACGAGTGCAAACAACGCACTTGCCGCCGCCGCACAGATTATAATTGTAAATCCGTTCGGAACCTTATTCAAAATCGGCACATATCGGAACAAACAGCTCAATACAACGGCAGTCAAAACACACAGTGCCGTCGGACTGTTCTTTTTCATCGGCGGAACAACAATTGCGACAAACATCGCATAAATTGCAATTCCCAATGCCGAGATGACAACCGCAGGAAGAACATTTCCTGCCGAAGCTCCCACAAGAGTTCCAACGCTCCAGCCGACATACGGCGTTATTATAAGACCGTAGAGATAATTTTTTCCGAGCCTGCCCTCCTGTCCCGAAGCAACCGCAAACACCTCATCGGTGTTGACAAAAGCAATGACAAGCTTATCCAAAAAAGTTACGCTTTTTTTCATTTTCTGCGAGAGCGATACCGACATCAGCGAATAACGCAGATTAATTACAAGCTGTGTTACCGCAAGCTCGATAAGCGTTCCTCCTCCGGCGATTATCGGAACAGCCGCAAGCTGTCCTGCGGAGGTTACGTTAGTCATAGATATTAACAATGCTTCAAGGACCGAAAGTCCGTTTTCAACAGCAAATATTCCGAACGCAAACGCTACCGAAAAGTATCCGAAGCATATCGGCAAGCCGTCTGTTATGCCCTTCAAAAATGTGTTTTTTTTCATAATTTTATTTCCTATACATTCTCAATTTGCCAATCTATCGGAGATTTTCCCATAGCTTCCAGCAAATCGTTTGTTTTTTTAAAGTGTCCGCATCCGAAAAATCCTCTTGATGCGGATAGCGGACTCGGATGTGCCGCTGTCAGAACATAGTGTTTCGGATTTGTTATAAGTGATGATTTTTCCTTCGCATTGTTCCCCCAAAGCAGGAAAATAACCGGGTCATCTCTTTCATTAAGCTTTTCAATGACCGTGCTTGTGAATGTTTCCCAGCCCTTTCCTCTATGGGAATTTGCCGCACCGTTTCTGACCGTCAATGCGGAGTTCAGCAATAAAACACCTTGGTGTGCCCACTTTTCCAGATAACCGTTATTGGGAATATAGAGTCCCAGTTCATTTGAAAGCTCCTTATACATATTAAGAAGCGACGGCGGAATTTGAACGCCGACCTTAACCGAAAAAGCAAGTCCGTGTGCCTGATTAACCTCGTGATAGGGGTCTTGTCCGAGAATGACAGCCTTTGTATTCTTGTATGATGTCCATTTGAGTGCATTAAAAATACTGTGCATATCGGGATGAATCAGTTGTGTCCGGTATTCCGACTTCAGAAATTCCCGAAGTTTCAAATAGTAATCTTTTTGAAATTCATCCTTTAGAATTTCATCCCAATCATTCCCAAGATTTACCATACATTTCCTCCGCAAAAAAATGAAGCTGCCCGAAAACGCCCATTAATTCGGAGGACGAAGAGCCATTTTGACTCTCCGCCATCCAATCTGTTTCGTTTCAAGACAGCTCCGATGTTTTCATTTTTTAAAATTATTCTTCAACTATTTCCGCACCGTCAACAGTTATGTTTACATCCTTATACATAGGCATACCTGTTCCGGCAGGGATAAGCTTACCGATAATAACATTTTCCTTAAGACCGAGAAGCGGGTCAACCTTTCCCTTAATGGCTGCATCCGTCAAGACCTTGGTGGTTTCCTGGAAGGACGCCGCCGAAAGGAAGGAATCGGTTGCCAAGGATGCCTTCGTTATACCGAGAAGAACAGGGGTATAGGTTGCATGAGCACCGCCGCCGGCGGCATCAAGCTTCTTGTTCGCATCTTCAAGTTCAAATATGTCAACCATTGAACCGATAAGCAAATCGGTATCTCCGGAATCCTCGACTCTAACCTTTCGAAGCATCTGTCTTGTGATAACCTCCACATGCTTGTCGTTGATATCAACACCCTGCATACGGTAGGTTTTTTGAACTTCACAAGTGATGTAGCTTTGAACAGCCTGCGGTCCGTTAATTCTCAAGATATCGTTAGGATAAATTGAACCGTGTGTGAGCGGCTGTCCCTTTTCAACAATTTCACCGTCGGCTACTCTTATTGTTGAATCGTAAGGAATTGCGTAAGTTCTTGTATCACCTATTTCATCATTTGTTACAATAACCTCACGCTTACGGTTGTTTGCAATATTTAGGGTTACCTTACCCTCAATTTCGGAAATGATTGCAAGACCTTTAGGTCTTCTTGCTTCAAACAATTCCTCGACACGAGGGAGACCCTGCGTAACATCGGCACCGCCTGCGACACCGCCGGCGTGGAATGTTCTCATCGTGAGCTGTGTACCCGGTTCGCCGATTGACTGTGCGGCAATAATTCCGACTGCTTCACCAATATTGACAATTCCGCCAGTTGCAAGGTTTGCACCGTAACACTTTGCACAAACTCCGACTCTTGACTTACAGGTAAGAACGCTTCTGATATGCACTCTGTCTGCTCCGCTTGCGATAATTCTGTCCGCACAAGCTTCGTCAATCAATGTCATTCCGTCTGCTTTTGCTATAACTTCGCCGTCCTCGCTGACAACATCGGACATAAGAATTCTTCCAATAATTCTGTCACGAAGCGGCTCGATAATTTCTTTTCCATTTTCCGTTATTGCGGTTACCCAATGACCATCGGTGTCGCCGCAATCATTTTCACGAACGATAACATCCTGCGATACATCAACAAGACGACGGGTCAGGTATCCCGAATCGGCAGTTCTCAACGCCGTATCTGTAAGACCCTTTCTCGCACCGTGAGAAGAAATGAAGTATTCCAATACATTAAGACCTTCACGGAAATTCGCTCTGATAGGAATTTCAACCGCACGCCCCTGTGTATCCGCCATAAGTCCTCTCATACCGGCAAGCTGTCTTATCTGGTTTACACTACCTCTCGCTCCGGAATCAGCCATCATAAATATAGGATTGAACTGATCCATATGTGCCATCATATCGTCTGTAACCTTATCTGTTGTTGCGCCCCAGATTTTGATTACTTCGTTATATCTTTCTTCATCTGTCAGCAAGCCTCGGCGAAACTTCTTGACAATATCGTCAATCTGTTTCTGTGCTTCATCCAAAAGAACCTGCTTGTTTTCGGAAATTTCGATATCCGAAACCGAAACGGTGATTGCACCTCTTGTCGAATACTTGTAACCTGTTTCTTTGATAAGGTCAAGCATTTCTGCGGCTTTACTTGTGCCGTGAACATGAATACATCTGTCGATAATTTTTCCGAGTTGCTTTTTCTTAACGATTTCGTTAATTTCAAGGTCGCACGCGGTTTCGGGATTTTTTCTGTCAACAAATCCGAGATTCTGCGGAATGTTTTCGTTAAAGATAATTCTTCCGACCGTTGCATCTATCAAGCCCTCATAATGAATTCCGTTTCTTGTATCTCTTGTAACGAACACCTTAATCGGCGTGTGCAAACCGAGCATTTTGTTGTCATATGCAAGCAATGCTTCGTCAAATGATGTGTATGTGTGCGGACGCCATTCCTCCGGATTTGTTCCGGGGTAGTTCTTTCCGCCCATTTCATCGTCCTTAACGATTGTAAGATAATAACTTCCGAGAATCATATCCTGTGTAGGAACCGTTACGGGAGCACCGTCCTGCGGTTTCAACAGGTTGTTTGCCGAAAGCATCAAGAATCTTGCTTCTGCCTGTGCTTCGGGCGAAAGCGGTACATGGACAGCCATCTGGTCACCGTCGAAGTCGGCGTTATATGCCGTACATACCAACGGGTGAAGCTTCAATGCTCTTCCCTCAACAAGCTTTGGCTCGAATGCCTGAATACCGAGACGGTGAAGTGTAGGTGCACGGTTCAAAAGCACCGGATGCTCTTTGATAACATCCTCCAATACGCCCCAAACCTCGGGTTTTACTCTTTCAACCATTCTCTTTGCACTCTTGATGTTAGGCGCAAGACCTCTTGAAACAAGCTCTTTCATTACAAAAGGCTTGAAGAGCTCGATTGCCATTTCTTTAGGCAATCCGCACTGATAAATCTTCATTTCCGGTCCTACAACGATAACCGAACGACCCGAATAGTCAACACGCTTACCCAAAAGGTTCTGACGGAATCTTCCCTGCTTACCCTTTAAGAGGTCGGAGAGAGATTTCAATGCTCTGTTTCCGGGACCCGTTACCGTTCTTCCTCTTCTTCCGTTGTTGATAAGAGCGTCAACGGCTTCCTGAAGCATTCTCTTTTCGTTTCTTATAATCAAGTCGGGAGCACCAAGCTCCAAAAGTCTTTTCAATCTGTTGTTTCTGTTGATAACTCTGCGGTAGAGGTCATTCAGGTCGGAAGTTGCAAATCTTCCGCCGTCAAGCTGTACCATAGGTCTCAAATCGGGCGGAATTACCGGAACAACTTCCATTATCATCCATTCCGGACGGTTGCCCGACAAACGGAACGACTCAACAATTTCAAGTCTTTTTACAATTCTCGCCTTTTTCTGACCCTGTGCTCCGTCAAGCTCTTCTTTGAGCTGTTTTGAAAGCTCTTCAAGGTCAATTTTCTTCAAAAGCTCGGAAATTGCTTCCGCACCCATTCCGGCTTTGAATTTTGTGCCGTATTTTTCATATGCTTCACGATATTCCTTTTCGGACAAGATTTGATTGTCCAAAAGATTTGAAGCACCTTTATCGGTTACGATATAAGCCGCAAAATACAATACCTTTTCCAAAAGTCTCGGTGAGATATCAAGGATGAGTCCCATTGCTGACGGCACTCCCTTGAAATACCAGATGTGAGAAACAGGTGTTGCAAGCTCAATATGACCCATTCTCTCACGGCGAACTTTTGATTTTGTTATTTCAACACCGCATCGTTCGCAGACAATGCCCTTGTGTCTTATCTTTTTGTACTTACCGCAGTGACACTCCCAGTCCTTTGTTGGTCCGAAAATCTTTTCGCAGTACAAGCCGTCTCTTTCCGGCTTCAAGGTACGATAGTTTATGGTCTCCGGCTTTTTAACCTCACCGTGCGACCAGCCTCTTATTGTTTCCGGTGAGGCCAAACCGATTTTTATTGCTTCAAAGCTGTTTTTAAAATTCATGTTAAAACCTCCCCTTAATTATCATAATCGTCATTGAATATATCCAAAAGTGATTCGGGCGTCAGGGTGTTACCCTCGTCAAAATCATCCTCTTCATAATCGCTTTCCCAAGCACCGTCGGCATCTCCGATAATCATATCATCCGCAAGTTCATCCTCGCTGACAACTATTTCTTCGCCCATTGTGTCGGAAATTCTTTCATCCTCGTCCTCTTCCTCGTCGATGTCAATAACTTCACCTGCGGCATCAAGAATTTGAATGTTGAGTGCAAGTGCCTGCAATTCCTTAACCAAAACCTTGAACGATTCCGGTATTCTTGACTTCGGAATGTTTTCACCCTTGACAATAGCCTCATAGGTCTTAACTCTTCCGACAACATCGTCCGACTTAACGGTCAGGATTTCCTGAAGTGTGTAAGCCGCACCGTATGCTTCAAGTGCCCAAACTTCCATTTCACCGAAACGCTGTCCGCCGAACTGTGCTTTACCGCCGAGAGGCTGCTGTGTAACAAGTGAATAAGGACCTGTTGAACGGGCGTGAATTTTATCATCAACCAAATGGTCGAGCTTTAAGTAATACATTATTCCGACTGTTACCGGGTTATCAAACTTTTCACCTGTTCTTCCGTCATAAACAGTCGATTTGAACGACTTGTCAAGTCCGGCAAATTCAAATGCATCAATCAAATCCTGGTCATGCGCACCGTCAAATACAGGTGTTGCAATCTTAAGATATTTGCCCTCGCCGAGCTTGTCCTTTGCATCAAGAATTGTCTTTTTATATGCTTCGTCAACGCTCATAGCTTCAAGCTCTTGTCTTGTTTTCAAACTCAAAGTTCTGTATGCGTAACCCAAATGCATTTCAAGCACCTGTCCGATATTCATACGGGACGGTACGCCAAGAGGGTTAAGCACAATCTGCAACGGAGTTCCGTCCTCCAAGAACGGCATATCCTCCTGCGGCAATACTCTCGATACGACACCCTTGTTTCCGTGTCTTCCCGCCATCTTATCGCCCACAGAGATTTTTCTCTTCTGTGCGATGTAACAACGAACAACCTGATTAACTCCTGCCGGGATTTCGTTTCCGTTTTCTCTTGTGAATACCTTAACATCAACTATGATACCGTTTTCGCCGTGAGGTACTCTCAATGATGTATCTCTTACTTCTCTTGCCTTTTCGCCGAAAATAGCTCTCAAAAGTCTTTCCTCGGCTGTAAGTTCTGTCTCACCCTTCGGTGTAACCTTACCGACAAGAATATCGCCGGAATGAACCTCCGCACCGACTCTTATAATACCTGTTTCGTCAAGGTCTTTCAAAGCTTCTTCCGAAACATTCGGAATATCTCTTGTTATTTCTTCCGCACCAAGCTTTGTATCTCTCGATTCACATTCATATTCCTCAATGTGAATTGATGTGAACACATCGTTCATAACAAGCTCTTCGCTAATCAAAACAGCGTCCTCGTAGTTATAACCCTCCCAGGTCATAAATCCGATTAGGATGTTTTTACCCAATGCAAGCTCACCGTTATCCATAGCGGGACCGTCGGCAATGATGCTTCCCTTTTCAACCTTTTCGCCGACACTTACAATCGGACGCTGGTTGATACAGGTTGATTGGTTGGAGCGTGCGAATTTTATCAATTTATGTTTATGCTTTGTTCCCGTATGAGAACCTTTTATTACGATTTCGTTTGAAGAAACCTTTTCAACAACACCGTCTTCGATAGCAAGTACCGCAGAACCGGAATCGTGTGCCACTTTGTGTTCCATACCTGTTCCGACAATCGGGGAATCGGTTGTCAAAAGCGGAACTGCCTGACATTGCATATTTGAACCCATCAACGCACGGTTAGCGTCGTCGTTTTCAAGGAACGGAATACAAGCCGTTACAACCGAAACGAGCTGACGGGGCGAAACATCCATATAGTCAATTCTTGACGGCGGAACTTCTATGATTTCATCACGGTATCTTGCAGATACTCTTCTGTCAAGGAAGTGTCCCTCTTCATCAAGCGGTTCGTTTGCCTGTGCTATTATATATCTGTCCTCCGTGTCGGCTGTCATATAAACGATTTCGTCTGTAACGACGCCCGTTTCCTTATCAACCTTACGGTAAGGAGCTTCAACAAATCCGAATTCATTAATTCTTGCAAAGGTTGCAAGAGATGTGATAAGACCGATGTTAGGTCCTTCAGGCGTTTCTATCGGACACATTCTTCCGTAGTGAGAATAGTGAACATCTCGCACTTCAAATCCGGCTCTTTCTCTTGAAAGACCTCCCGGTCCGAGGGCGGAAATTCTTCTCTTATGTCTTAATTCCGCAAGAGGGTTCGGCTGGTCCATAAACTGTGAAAGCTGTGACGAACCGAAAAATTCGTTTATTGTTGCAATAATAGGACGGATATTTATAAGAGTTTGAGGAGTGATGATTTCCATATCCTGGATTGTCATTCTTTCCCTTACAACTCTTTCCATTCTTGAAAGACCTATTCTGAACTGGTTCTGGAGAAGTTCTCCGACAGAACGAAGTCTTCTGTTTCCGAGATGGTCGATATCGTCTATCGAACCGATATCATATGCAAGGTTCAAGAAATAATTAACCGATGCGAAGATATCTTCTATTGTGATATGCTTCGGAACAAGCTCATCTATTCTTTCCCAAAGTTTTTCCTTGATTTCGTCCTCATCGGAATATTCTTCGAGGATTTCAAGCAATACGGGCTTATATACCCATTCTGACGGATAATCACCAAAGTCAAATCCGGTAAATTCGGAAAGGGGAACCATTTTGTTGCCCATAACCTTAACCGACTCTTCCGCTGTCTTTATCATAACGAAGTCAACACCTGCATTTTCAAGTGCCGTTGCAATTTCCAAAGTGATTTCATCATCGGCATTTGCGATGATTTCGCCCGTCTGCGGATTTACAGCAGGCTCTGCCAATGTTTTTCCGACAACTCTTTGCGAATATGAAAGCTTTTTGTTAAACTTATATCTTCCCACTCTGGCAAGGTCATAACGCTTCGGGTCGAAGAACATATTTGTTATCAGGGTTTCCGCACTTTCAACATTGAGCGGTTCACCCGGACGCAAACGCTTATATATTTCAAGAAGAGCTTCCTCACGGTTTGTTGTTGTATCCTTTTCAAATGTTGCTTTCAGTCTTGGGTCGCCGCCGAAGAATTCTTCAATTTCGGCATTTGTCTGAAGACCCATTGCACGCAGAAGAACAGTCGCCGGAACTTTTCTTGTTCTGTCTATTCTGACAGAAAAAACATCCTGCGAATCGGTTTCATATTCAAGCCACGCACCTCTGTAAGGAATTACGGTTGATGTATAAAGTTTTTTACCGGTCTTATCTCTTGTGAAATCATAATAAATTCCCGGAGAACGAACCAATTGGCTTACAACAACACGCTCCGCACCGTTTATGATAAATGTACCCTGCTCGGTCATAAGCGGGAAGTCACCCATAAAGATTTCCTGCTCCTTGATTTCTCCCGTTTCGGAATTAATCAATCTTACATTTACCTTTAGAGGAGCGGCATATTTTGTATCCTTTTCCTTACATTCCTCAACGGTATATTTGGGATTGTAATCCAAAGTATAGTCATAAAATTCCATAAGCAAATGACCGGAATGGTCGGTTATCGGGGAAATATCGTGAAATACTTCCGAAAGACCCTCTTCCAAAAACCATTTGTAGGAATTTTTCTGAACCTCGATAAGATTCGGCATTTCCAAAACCTCATCGATTTTTGAGTAGCTGAGACGAGTATTTTTGCCTACCTGTACCTCATGCAACATTCAATGATCACCTCTTCTGAATTTTAAAGTAATATTTTTTTCGTTCCTATTGATTTTTTCACATTAATATGATATAATTGCTCTTGTGGCAGGAAACAGAGGACATTTTGCCCATATTATTACTATTATACAATAATTTATGATATCATATTTCTTTTGAAGTGTCAATAGGAAATTTGAAAAAATTTCGGCGGAAAGGAAAAATTTTATGCCCAAATTTATATTAAATAACGAATTTGTGCCCGTTTCGGTATATTTTATCGAGAACTGTATGAAGAATGTCGGCGGCGGCTTTTTGAAAGTTTATCTTTATGCACTGCGTTTGGCACAGATAGGTGCGGAAGTTGACACCGAAACAATCGCACAGGAGCTTGAAATGCTTGAAAGTGATGTTTTGCAGGCTATCAATTATTGGAAAGGTGTCGGAATGATTATCGAGGACGGAGGCATCATAGAATTTTTGCCGAAACCGCAAAATGAGGAGCTTTTCCCCGTTACCGAAAACATTCAGTCCGAACAGCCCGACTCACCGCAGAAAAATTCATACGACAGCGTTGAGGTCGCAAAGAAAATTTCAGAAAACGCTTCACTCTCCGAAATGCTTCAGCTTGCACAGGAGCTTTTGGCGAAAACACTTTCGCAAAGCGAGATTGAAACACTCTTTTGGTTAAACGACGGACTCGGTTTTTCGGTTGAGGCAATTCTGCTTTTAATCGACCACTGCATTTCCTTGGGAAAGAGAAATATCCGTTACATAGAAAAGGTTGCCATCACCTGGCACGAAAAGGGAATTATATCTCCCGAACAAATTATGACATCTCTTGCGGAGGAGGAGGAAAAAAATACTGCTTCCTACCGTTTGAGAAAGGCAATGGGAATTGCGGACAGACCCATTTCCGCTCCCGAGGACGCTTTTTTGAAAAAATGGTGTGAGGAATATGAAATTCCGGAGGATATGATAATTTTAGCTTATGAGCAATGCCTGTTAAACACCTCAAAGCTATCCTTTCCTTATATGGACAAAATCATTGAACGCTGGCACGCCCAGGGAATAAAAACAAGAACCGAGGCAGAGGCGGACAATTTTAAATATAAACAAAAAACAGGAAAATCTGCGGTTTTTGGTGACAGCTTTAACCACACAGACCTGGAAAAACTCACAAGACACAACGGATAAGGAGCGACAATTATGGTAAACGAAAAAAAAGGGTTCATATGCGATATGGACGGTGTAATCTATCACGGAAACAATATTTTGCCGGGCGTTAAGGAATTTGTCGAATGGCTTATGGAAACAGAAAAAAGATTTTTGTTTTTGACAAACTCCAGCGAACGCTCACCGAAAGAGCTTCGTCAAAAGCTTTTGAGAATGGGACTTGATGTCGGAGAAGATCATTTTTATACAAGCGCTCTGGCAACGGCTTCTTTCATAAAAAGTCAAAATCCGACCGCTACCGCATATATCGTCGGAGAAGCGGGACTTATAAACGCACTTTACGATGCCGGAATTACAATGAATGATGTCAATCCCGACTATGTTATCATCGGCGAAACAAAAAATTATAACTATGCAAGCATAGAAAAAGCCGTAAGACTTATTTTCAACGGCGCAAAGCTTATCGGAACAAACCCCGATATGACAGGTCCGTCGGAAAACGGAATCGTGCCTGCGTGCAAGGCTCTTGTTTCACCTATTGAATTGACCACGGGTCAGCAGGCGTATTTCCTCGGAAAACCGAATCCGCTTATGATGAAAACAGGCTTGAAGCTTTTGGGCGTGGATATCCAGGATGCTGTTATTGTCGGCGACAGAATGGATACCGATATTATTTCGGGAATCGAATCGGAAATCGAAACCGCTCTCGTTATGTCGGGCGTTACAACAAGGGAAAATATCAAGGCTTACCCCTACCGCCCGAAATATATCTTTAACGGCGTGGGCGATATTATGGAAAATAAAACAATTACTCTTTAATCGCATTTGAAAAAATCATTTCTGGCGACCACTCGAGGGTCGCCCCTACAGCAAAAAACCGATACATTGTATGAGGTGTAAAATACCTTTTTCGACAAACCAAATCGGACAAGCCGCATACGGCTTGCCCGATTTTTTTATTCAAGAACAATTTCCTTTACCGCAACATCGACACGGCTTACATTTAAAGCTGTCATTTTATCGATATCCGCCGTTACTCTTTTAATCACGGCATCGCACACTCTCGAAATATTCACCCCGTAGGCAAGAGACAGCGAAAATTTTGCCAAAATTCCGTCGGGTGTACTCTCAACGGTTACGGCGGTCACTTTCTTGACATTTTTCTCGCATAACGCTCCGTGGCGTATAATCTGTGCTATAACATTGTCCGAAACAAAATATTCGCCCAAATAACTGTAGGTCGGGCGTATAACCGTTTTATCGGAAAGTATTTCCTTTTTTCCATAATTATATTTCAAGGTTCTTATGGGATGAAGAAAATAACCCGAAAAATCTTTTTTTATCTCAACCGTTGTCACCGGAATTATGTGCTTTCCTTGCTTTGTTCGCATAATTCTTGCCGTTTCAAGCTCCTCTTTTGTCTGGATTTCTTCTATATTAATATACTCCGAAACCGGGTCTATTCCCAAAATCTCGCTTATTCGGTCAACCATTTTCGCCGAAGTTCCCAAAACAAGAATACTTTTTATTCCGTTTTTCTCTATAGCCTCCCTGACGCTTTTTGCGTGATTTTCGTCAAAAAACAACGCCCTTTTGCAGGACTCAATTTTGGTTTTTTCCCTTTTTGCGGATTTTCCTGCCAAAACCTTATTATTCATAATAAGAAGTCCGTCATCGATTATGGCTTCAAGATTTTTCTTTCTTATAATTTCAGCGGCACGATGGCTTTTGCCCGTGCCGCTTTTTCCGTATAATGCCGCTGTTTTCATCTTTTCTTCCTTATTCAAGCTCAAACGCACCGGTATAGAGCTGATAATATGTTCCCTTTTGAGCAATCAAATCATCGTGAGTGCCTCTTTCGATAATCTCGCCCTGATCAAGAACCATTATAACATCCGAGTTTTTAACGGTTGACAAGCGGTGTGCTATAACAAATACCGTTCTGCCCTCCATAAGCTTGTCCAAGCCTCTTGAAACAATTGCTTCGGTTCTTGTATCGATTGATGAAGTTGCTTCGTCCAAAATCATAACGGGCGGCGCTTTCACGGCGGCTCTTGCTATTGAAATGAGCTGTCTTTGACCCTGTGACAGATTTGCACCGTTATTTGAAAGCTCTGTATCATAACCATCGGGAAGTCTTGTTATAAAGTCGTCCGCTCCGGCAAGCTTTGCCGCTTCGATACATTCCTCATCGGTTGCATCAAGCCGTCCGTAACGGATATTTTCCATAACAGTTCCGGAAAAAAGGTTTGTTTCCTGCAAAACAAGACCCATAGAACGCCTCAAATCCGACTTTTTGATTTTATTTATGTTTATTCCGTCATATCTGATTTTTCCATCAGCAATATCATAAAATCTGTTGATAAGATTAGTTATTGTTGTCTTTCCTGCACCCGTTGCACCGACAAATGCAACCTTTTGTCCCGGCTCTGCATAAACCGACACATTTTTGAGAACTATCTTTTCTTCATTGTATCCGAAATCAACCTCATTCATACGCACATCACCCATAAGCGGTGTGTATGTGAGAGTTCCGTCGCCATGGGGATGCTTCCAAGCCCATTTTCCGGTTCTTTTGTCTGTTTCGGTTATGTTGCCGTTCTCATCGATTTCGGCGTTTACAAGTGTTACGTAACCGTCATCGGCTTCGGGCTCTTCGTCCATAATCGCAAATATTCTCTCCGCACCTGCGATACCCATAACAACTGCATTTATCTGCTGTGAAAGCTGATTGACACTTCCCGTAAACTGCTTTGTCATATTAAGGAACGGAACAACAATACTGATTGAAAATGCCATTCCCGAAATGCTTATGTTGTTAATTCCCGATGCAAGGAAAATTCCTCCGGCAACAGCCGTCAAAACATAAAGCACATTTCCTATGTTACCGATAATCGGACCCAAAACATTGGCATAGCCGTGAGCCTTACAGCTCACATCGCAAAGTTCCTCGTTTATCTTTTCAAAATCCTTTTCGCAGGCATCCTCACGGCAGAAAACCTTTATAACCTTCTGTCCGTTCATCATTTCCTGAACAAATCCCTCTGTTTTACCTACTGCCTTTTGCTGACGGATAAAGTATTTTGCCGAACCGCCGCCAATCTTTTTTGACACATTAACCATAACGATAACTCCGACAACTATAACCGCTGTCATAAACACGCTGTAGTAAAGCATTATCGTGAGAACAAACAACACCGTTGCCATTGACTGAATAAAGTTTGGCAATGCTTGAGAAATAAGCTGTCTTAATGTGTCGATGTCGTTTGTGTAGTGACTCATTATGTCGCCGTGCTTATGTGTGTCGAAATATTTTATCGGCAGGTTTTGCATTTTTTCAAACATTGTTCTTCTCATCTTGCACAAAAAGCCCTGCGTAATATATGCCATAAGCTGATTGTATGTAAGAATTGAAACAATACCGAGAATATACATTCCGATAAGAATTGAAATTGTCGGAACAATTTCTTTTATTGCGGCGTTCCAATCACCCGAGACACACCATTTTTCTATAATCGCAATTACCCTTTGGGTAAATATTGCCGGGATTGACGATATTCCGGCACAGAAGAGTATGCAAAGTACCGTAAGCGGTGCCAAAACGGGGTAATAACCAAACAATTGCTTGATTGTTCTACCCAAGCTTCCGATGTTCAATTTTTTCTTTTGAGGCTTATTCATCATCCGCACCTCCCTTTGTCTGCTGTTCAAAGATTTCACGGTAAATTCCGCTGCTTTCCAAAAGCTCCGAATGAGTTCCGCAAGCATCTATTTTGCCGTTATCCATAACAATTATCATATCGGCATCTTGAACGGAAGAAACTCTTTGTGCAATGATAATTTTTGTTGTTTCGGGAATGAATTTTTTGAATTCTCCTCTTATCAGGGCATCGGTCTTTGTATCAACCGCACTTGTTGAGTCGTCCAAAATAAGAATTTTCGGTTTTTTCAAAAGTGCTCTTGCAATACATAGCCTTTGTCTTTGACCGCCCGAAACATTAGTTCCGCCCTGTTCGATAAAGGTTTCGTATTTATCGGGGAATCGTTCGACGAATTCGTCCGCCTGTGCCATTTTGCAGGCTTCCTTGATTTCCTCTTCTGTTGCATCGGGATTTCCCCAACGGAGGTTTTCGTTTATCGTTCCGGAGAAGAGCATATTTTTCTGCAATACCATCGCAACCGAATTTCGGAGTGTGTCAAGGTCATATTCTCTTACATCCTTGCCGCCGACCAAAACCTCACCCTTGCTGACATCGTAAAGACGAGGGATTAACTGAACAAATGACGATTTTCCCGATCCCGTGCCGCCGAGAATTCCGACGGTCATTCCCGACTTGATACTGATATTTATATCGGAGAGCGAATTTCTCTTTGCATTTTTTGAATACTTGAAGCAAACATCCTTAAATTCAATAGAACCGTCCGTAACCGAACAAACAGGATTTTCAGGATTTATGATTATCGGCTTTTCTTCCAAAACCTCATAAATTCTCTTTATTGACTCTGCTGACATTGTTATCATAACATATATCATCGAAAGCATCATCAATGACATCAAAATCTGCATACCGTATGTAAGCATTGCGGAAATTTGTCCGACATCAACAAGCGTTCCGTTTGATGTGATAACGAGCTTTGAACCGAAGAAAAGCACGAATATTGTGTTGATATATACGCAAAGCTGCATAAGCGGTGAGTTAAGTGCAACAATTCTTTCTGCTCTTGTGAAATCGCCTCTTATATCCTCTGCGGCATTTCCGAACTTTTCCTTTTCGTAATCTTCTCTCGAAAATCCTTTAACATCACGCATTGCCCTTACATTTTCTTCAATCGATTCGTTGAGCTTATCATATTTTTTGAAAACTCTTCTGAATGCAGGCATCGCCTTTCTGCTTATCAAAAACAGTCCGAACGCCAAAAGCGGAATTATAATAACAAATGTTGCCGCCAGGCTTCCGCCCATAACAAATGCCATAACAACAGAAAAAATCAGCATAAGCGGACTTCTTATAGCCGTTCTTATAAGCATCATAAATGCCATTTGAACATTGTTGACATCCGTTGTCATTCTCGTAACAAGCGAGGTTTGAGAAAATTTATCGACATTTCCGAACGAAAATTTCTGGACATTGTGAAAAATATCGTGTCTTAAATTTTTTGCAAATCCCGTTGATGCCTTTGCACACGAAAATCCGGCTGTTGCACCGCAAGAAAGCGATAAAATCGCCATAAACAAAAGCAACAATCCAAATCTTATGATTATTTGCATATCCGCTCCGAGCTTTATCCTGTTGACAAACTCCGCCGTTATAAACGGTATGAGTGTTTCGACAACAGACTCAAGAGTTATGAATATCAAAGTAATAATTGTAGGTTTTTTGTATTCTCTGATACATTGCATAAACCTTTTTAACATAATATCAGTCCTTTCCAAAAAAATAAAAATGTCCCCAAGGTGACATAATTTTCTTATAATTATATCCCTTTAAAATTTTATTGTCAACCGAAAAATTGAACAATTTACATTTTGTTAATATTAACTTTTCTTGCAATATACACCGCAGGAGTGTCCAAAAGACTTGTAAAAATATAGACAACAAATCCCGAAAGTGCTATGTTCACTATTGTTGAGACGGGATAAACGCCCCAAAATGCCGCAAAGTTAAACAAAAAGGAGTTTAAAAGCTGTGACAAAAGAGTTGCGGCATTGTTCCGAAGCCACAAAAATTTTTCTCGGCTTCCGAAAATTTTCGCCGTCTTGTCCCAAATTGCGTGGTAGAAAAACACATCAAGTCTTTGTACAACAGCATAGACAATAACGCTTGAGAGCATAATTCTCGGTGTGTTTTTAAATGCTGCCGTCACAATGTGATACATACTGTCCGACACACTCGGAGTGTATAAGCTCCAGGACTGCGAAATCAGTGCAAACACAAGTGAAGTTACAATCCCCAGATTTACCGCTGTCTGTGCATCCTTTTTGCCGTGGCGTTCCGAAAGAATATCGGTCACAAGAAATGTTGTCGCAAACAAAACATTTCCCAGTGTCTGTTCAAGACCGAAAGCGTCAACAACCATAGAAACCTCGATATTTGCCGCAATTGTCGCAAGAACTGTCCAGCAATAAAGACCCGTTTTCCCAAACATCTTGTACATAACTACAACAAGTGCATAAAGTATCACGAGGCTGATTATCAAAATTAATTCATTACTCATTTTTCCATTTCTCCTCTACCATTGTATTTTCTATTTTGAATTCTTTTTTGTCAAGATACGAAAGCAATCCCGAATTTGTTGTGAAATCGAATTTCACACAATAGGCACAAAGTGCCTGATGAAAAATATTGTTTTCCTTATTTATTTTGTTGCTTCCGTATTTTCCGTCACCCAAAAGAGGATGTCCGACCGATGCAAAATGTGCCCTTATCTGGTGCGTTCTTCCCGTAACAAGCTCCACCTCCGCAAGAGACAAATCATTTTTTTCTTCAAGTATCCTGTAGCGTGTTATTATCGTTTTTGCACCTTTTCTCGGCTCATTATAGACATAAACTCTTTTTTGCTTTTCGTCCTTGAACAAAAATCCCGAAAGCTCGCTGCTTTTTTTCTTCATAACACCTGTGATTATGCAAAGATATTTTTTTTGAAGCTCTCTGTCACGGATTTTTTGGTTCATAATTCGGAGCGACTCGGCATTTTTCGCCGCAATGACTATCCCCTCGGTATTTCTGTCAATTCGATTGCACAAAGAGGGCGTGAAGGTGTTTTCCTCGTCGGGGCGATATTCTCCTTTTTGATAAAGATACGCTTTTATATGGTCTATTAATGACGGTTCGGAATTTTGCTCGTCTGCATGAACAACCATTCCCGGTTTTTTGTATGCAAGCAGAATATTTTCATCCTCATACACAATTTCAATCCTCGGCTCAAGCGTTTTAAATATATCCTCCGAAACACTCTTTTCAAAAAATTCGTCCTTTAAATAAAGCTTTAACATATCACCCTCCGAAAGCATAAATGCCCCGTCCTTTATGTGTTTTGAATTGACTCTCACACACTCTTTTCGCAGACTTTTATACAGCATTGCTTCGGGCATATTAGGGCAAAGCTTCGTCAAAAACTTGTCCAATCTTTGGTTTTTATCATTTTTTCCTACAATAAATTCTCTCATTTTTCTACCTTAATGTAACAATTTTATTAATTTTGACCGAAATCTATTGTATCACAAAAAAACTTGTGTTACAATAGATTTTGTATAGATTTTTTTCGGAGGAAATAACAATGGGACTATTTAACTATTCAAAGCCCGGTCCGGGCATAAGCAAGGACGCCCCCAAAAAAAAGGGGATATTTCTTTATATTGAGCTGTTCGGAAGAAAATTTTCAAAGCTTATTTCAATTAATTTGCTCTATCTTCTCTGCTCATTGCCGGCACTTATTCTTTATTTTGTTATTTTTGCATTGACCTTGCCGAATATGTTCGGATATATTATGCAGTCTTCTGCTATGGATAGCAAAGATTTTGCGGTTATGCAGCTTATCTTTTCTCTTGTTTTGTCCGTCACCTGCTCCGCAACTCTCGGCACGGGTCCGGCATCGGCTTCGCTTGCATATATATTCAAGCAATATTCACAGGAGGAGCATATTTGGCTCACAAGCACTTTTTTTGAAAAAATAAAGGAGAATTTCAAGCGTGAGCTAATCATTTGGGCAATCGATTCGCTTTTTGTTTTCGTTGCAACATTTGCTCTCGGCTTTTACTACAACAAATATCTTATGACAGGCTCTTCGATGTGGTTTTTCTTTGTCGTTCTGCTTTCGGTATTTTCGGCAATTTTCGCGTTTATGCACTACTATATCCACCAGCTTTTGGTATCATACGAAAACACGCTTCGTGAAATTTACAAAAACTCACTTTTATTCGTTCTTTCGCACATTATCCCGTGCTTTTTGTTGAGTGTGTTTATTCTCGGAACGGTATTTTGCGTATTTAATTATCTGTTTATGCTCAACGCCGTTATTCCGATAGCCGTTACGATTATAATTCTTTTCTCGTTTTTGAGATTCCCCGTTGAGTTTTATGTTCAAAGCTCGATAAAAAAGACCTTAAAAACCGTTGACGGCGAAAACAACAATTCAAAAGAAGAAGAGGAGGAAGCTGTTTTCTCCGACTCACACAGGAGTGAAAAATAATGTATCTTGACAGCTATGATGTCGCCGTAATAGGCGCAGGACACGCAGGAGTTGAGGCGGCGGTTGCGGCGGCTCGACTCGGAATGAAAACAGTAATTTTTTCAATCAGCCTCGATGCTGTCGGTAATCTGCCGTGCAATCCGAGTATCGGCGGAACGGCAAAGGGACATCTTGTCCGTGAAATCGACGCATTGGGCGGAGTTATGGGAAAAGCCGCAGACAAAACCTTTATTCAGTCGAAAATGCTCAATGTCGGAAAAGGACCTGCCGTTCATTCTCTGCGTTGCCAAATTGACAGAAAAAAATATCATATCGAAATAAAAAGAATACTCGAAAATCAAAAAAATCTGCACTTAAAGCAGGCTGAAATATGCAAAATTCTCACCGACGAGAACGGCATATGCGGAGTTGAAACACAGCTCGGCACGGCATACGGTGCAAAAGCCGTCATTGTTGCGACGGGAACATATCTGCGAGGAAGAATTCTTATCGGCGATTACGAAAAAATGTCGGGTCCCGACGGAGTTTTCCCGGCAATGGAGCTTACCGACAGCATAAAGGCTCTCGGCGTTTCCATGATGCGTTTTAAAACGGGAACACCCGCAAGAGTGCACGCAGATTCATTGGATTTTTCAAAAATGGAGCGTGAAGAGGGAGACGAGCGGATTGTTCCGTTCTCCTTTGAAACAACAACTCCGGGCGAAAATCTTGTCCCCTGCTGGCTTACCTACACAAACGAGGAAACTCATAAAATCATAAGAGATAATATCGACAAAGCACCGATGTACAACGGTATGGTTGAGGGTATCGGCCCGAGATACTGTCCGTCAATAGAGGACAAAATTATGCGTTTTAAAGACAAAAAACGCCACCAGCTCTTTATGGAGCCTTTGGGAACGGATACCAAGGAAATGTATGCACAGGGAATAAGCACAGGTTTGCCGGTCGATGTTCAGCAAAAAATGCTCCGAACCATAAAAGGACTTGAAAATGTTGAAATTATGCGTCCGGCTTATGCAATAGAATATGACTGTGCCGACCCGACACAGCTCTATCCAACATTGGAATTTAAAAATGTACCCGGACTTTACGGAGCCGGGCAATTTAACGGAACAAGCGGATATGAGGAAGCCGCCGCACAGGGACTTGTTGCCGGAGTTAATGCCGCATTGAAATTAAAGGGCGAAGAGCCTATGATAATAGACCGTTCGCAAGGATATATCGGAACTCTTATAGATGACCTTGTGACAAAAGGAACAAACGAGCCGTACAGAATGATGACTTCACGCTCGGAATACCGTTTGCTTCTCCGACAAGACAACGCCGATGAGCGTTTGACGCCGATTGGCTACAAGGCAGGTCTTGTGAGTCGTGAAAGATACGAAAAGCTTTTGGACAAGCTTGAACAGGTCAAAAATGAAATTCGCCGTTTGGAGAGCATTGTCGTTCCTCCGTCGGTTGCAAATCCAATCCTTGAAGAAAACGGCACAACTCCTGTTGTCACAGGCATACGCCTTTCGGAAATGATTAAAAGACCACAGCTGAATTACGAAAAAACAGCTGCCGCAGATCCTAACCGTCCGTCTTTGCCTTATGAAATTTCGGAACAGGCTGAAATAAAGTTAAAATACAGCGGTTACATAGACCGCCAGCTCATTCAGGTTGAGCAATTCAAGAAAATGGAGGGAAAACTTCTTCCTGCCGACTGCGACTATTCAAAAATTCACGGACTGCGTCTTGAAGCAAGACAAAAGCTTGATAAAATCCGTCCGCAGAACCTCGGACAGGCTTCAAGAATTTCGGGAGTTTCTCCTGCCGATGTTTCGGTTCTTATAATTTGGCTTGAGGCACAGCAATAAAATAAAAAGGGTGCGAATATTTATAAAAAATACAAGCTATGACCTTATCCCACATCAATGACACAAAGCCTTTTCGGCGTTAACCGACACTACGGTGACAAAAGCAAGAGAAACCTCGGTGGAACGCTTAACAGCGTCAAAGCCGCCGTTCCGCTTGAACGGTGATTTAAAAAAAATTTCGGCGTTGTTGATTTTTGAAACGGATTGTGTTATAATTGACACATAACAGGATTTTATGTAATAAAATTCTTAAAAAGCTGTTTCGGCTTTTTTGCGGTCAGCTAAAAGCCTTTCCCTTGGAAGAACTTGTCGAGATGTAAAACAGATGAGGTGAAAAAATGACAAAGAATAACGAGACACACCGATTTTACTTATTTGATTTTGACGGTACGCTTGTTAATTCAATGCCCTATTGGTCACAGAAAATGATTAACATTTTGGAAAAAAGCAAAATCAAATATCCCGACGACATCATCAAAACCGTAACGCCGCTGGGTGATTTGGGAACTGCAAAATATTTTCGTGAAGTTCTCGGCGTTGATTTTAGCATTGATGAAATGCTTTCGCTGATGGACGACTACGCATTACCGAAATACCGTGATGAAATACAGTTAAAGGACGGAGTTTATGACTATCTTAAGCTTCTAAAAAAAAGTGATTTCGGTTTGAACATTTTGACGGCAAGTCCGCACAAAATGCTTGACCCCTGTTTGAAACGCAACGGAATTTACGATTTATTCGATAATGTTTGGAGCTGTGACGATTTCGGCACCACAAAATCCGATGTTGAAATTTATAAATCAGCCGCCGCCAAAATCGGTGCAAAGGAAAGCGATATTGCTTTCTTTGACGATAATATATGTGCAATTGAAACCGCCAAACAAGCGGGACTTTACACCGTCGGAGTTTATGACGATTCCGCAAAGGATTTTTGCGAACAGCTAAAAACCGTTTCGGATTTATATATTTTGTCATTTGACGGATTGGATATTATTTGAAATATAACAACAAAACTGAAAGGAAATATTTTATGATAACAAGCAAACAGCGTGCCTATTTAAGGGCAATGGCAAATCCCATCGACCCCATTTTCCAGATTGGAAAAGGCGGAATAACAGAAGAAATCCTAAAGCAGCTTGCCCTTGCATTGGAAGCACGGGAGTTGATTAAAATACACATTTTGGAGACCGCACTTCTCGACTCAAAGGAATGTATTGCCATTCTTGCCGAAAAGCTCTGTGCCGAGCCTGTCCAGGCAATCGGCTCAAAGGTTGTTTTATACAAGCGTGCGGTTAATGTTGCAAACCAGAAAATCGAACTTCCAAAGGATAAAAAAAGAAAAAAATAAAGGAGAAGAATAATGCTGAAAATCGGTATTATGGGCGGAACTTTCAATCCTGTTCACAACGCCCACATAGAGCTTGCAAAAAAAGCTCTCGATCAATTCGGACTCGACAAAGTT
The DNA here is from genome assembly GCA_964530315.1 of uncultured Lachnospiraceae bacterium. Taxonomy (GTDB): domain Bacteria; phylum Bacillota; class Clostridia; order UBA1381; family UBA1381; genus RGIG1988. The sequence goes on along the minus strand of CAZGZZ010000007.1, from coordinate 4,682 downwards.
CTGTTTATCACAAACGGAAATCCTCCTCACAAAAAACACACATCAATTCTTGATGCCTCGATAAGACATAAGATGGTTACCCTTGCAATAAAGGATTATCCGCAATTTGAAGCGTGCGACTATGAGGTGCTCAAACAAACGCCCTCCTACACTTACGAAACGCTCAAATACTTGAAAAATTCATTAAAACCCTGCGAGCTTTATTTTATCGTCGGAGCGGATTCATTCCACGACATAACTACATGGGTAAAACCCCGTCTTATTATGGAAATGTGCACTCTGCTTATCTATCAGCGTGACGGCTACGACCCCAAATCGGATTTTGACAGTATCAAAAAAGATTATTATTTGAATGTTGATTTCATTGATGCAGAACCCGTCAACATTTCCTCAACACTAATAAGAAAAATGTACCGCAACGGAAAAGACCCGTCAAAGTTTTTGCCTCCGGTTGTTTCGGAATTTATAAAAAGAAACAAAATATATCCGAAATGGGCACCGGATATGGAGAAGCTTCTCAAAAGAAATTTGAGTGAAGAAAGATTTGCTCACAGCATCAATGTTTCAAAAACCGCATTTTCACTTGCTCTCCGACACGGCTTTAATGCCGAAACGGCACGCATTGCCGGACTTTTGCACGATTGTGCCAAATGTATTCCGCACGAAAGAATGCTTGCAATGTGCGAGGATTTGGATGTTACTCTCGATGAAACAGAGAAACAAATCCCTGCCCTGATTCACGCAAAGCTCGGTGAAAAGCTTGCTATGGCACAATTTCTCATCTATAACAGCGAGGTTTTGGAAGCCATTCGCTACCACACCCTCGGCGACCCCGAAATGGGCAATATCGCAAAAACCATTTATGTTGCGGATTTGATCGAACCGTCAAGAGATTTTGACGGAATTGAAGAGCTTCGCACAGCCGCAAAAAAAGACATCGACCTTGCGGTTTTGATGTGTACACAAGCGACTGTCCGCTTTAACACCGAACATAACCGACCGATTCACGAAAAAGCCTTTGAGGTTTTGGATGCTTTTACAAAAATTGTGTCCGAAAAATCTGACAGTTGACAATTTTATTAATTTGTTATAAAATAAACAAAAAAGAAAGGAATTTACCGATATGGAAGAAAACAATATAATTATGCTTGAAGACGAGGACGGCAATCAAATTGAATTTGAAGCCATCGATGTTTTTGAATTTAACACAGTAACATACTTTGCACTTGTCGAAGTTCCGGCAGAGGGCGAAGAAGAGAGCGACGAAGTTCTCATTATGAAGGTTGACGACACGGATGACGAAAATCCGGAGCTTGTTATGGTTGAAGACGAGGATGAGCTTTCCGAAGCCTTTAACGAATTTTTAAGACGGGGCGATGAATTCGACGAAGAATAATAATATGCCCTGAAAGGTGAGTTTTTTGGAATATGAATTATAAAGGAAAAAATGTTCCCGATGTTGTTATAAAAAGACTTCCCCGCTATTACCGCTACCTCGGAGATTTGCTCGCTGAAAACATCACGAGAATTTCCTCCGGGAAGTTGAGCGAAAAAATGAGCGTTACCGCTTCGCAAATACGCCAAGATTTTAACTATTTCGGCGGATTCGGTCAGCAGGGATACGGTTATAATGTCAAATATCTTTACGGTGAAATTGCCGAAATTCTCGGTCTTAACGAGGGCTATAAGGCAATCATAATCGGCGGAGGACATTTGGGTCTTGCCCTTGCAAATCATGCAAGCTTTGAAAAAAGAGGTTTTAAAATCACCGCTATTTTCGATAACGATAAAAACAAGATCGGTCAAACCGTCAATAATAAGCCCGTTCTTCATACGGACTTTCTTGAGGAATATATCCGAGAAAACAATATAACAATTGCTATTATCGCAATACCCAAGGACGCCGTCGGCGAAATGGCTGAAAGGCTTTCTTTGTGCGGCATAAAAGGACTTTGGAACTTTTCCTCCGCCGAAATCGTGACATCGGTTCCGGTTGCTGTCGAAAATGTGCATATGTCCGATTATTTGATGACACTTTCCTACAAAATAAAACAGGAACATTCAACAAATTAGAGGAACGAAAGATAGCCGATATCGGTTATTTTGCTCCTCTTTTTCCCTTTTTTTCGGTTTTTTTTAATTAAATTTGAAAATTAGTATAGACTAAATCATAAAAATATAGTAAAATGTATCGGAAAGGATTGATTTGTATGGCTATTTTAATTAACAGCGAATACGGCGAGGTTACTGTTGACAACGGCGTTATCGCATCTATTGCCGGTATGGTTGCCAACAAGTGCTACGGAGTCGTGGGTATGGCTTCAAAAAGCAAAAAAGACGGTCTTGTCAGTCTCTTGAAGCCCGACAATATGACAAAGGGCATCAAGGTTACGGTTGAAGAGTCCGGCATAGTTATAAATATGCATATCATTGTCGAATACGGACTTAACATAAACGCCGTCTGCGACAGTATTATAAACAATGTCAAGTATAAAATCGAAAGTAATACGGGGCTTAAGGTAACAAAGGTCGAAATTACCGTTGAGACTGTCCGTGTCGGCGATTGATTTCCGGGAGGAGGAGATTATCATTAACAGAATAGACGGAAAACAGCTGGCACAGATGATGATTTCTGGCGCTAACTGCTTATATAACAACAAAAAGACGGTTGATGATTTGAATGTTTTTCCGGTGCCCGACGGCGATACCGGAACAAATATGTCAATGACTGCCGCCGCTATGTCAAAAACTCTTTGTGAGGTTGTTTCTCCCTCGGTAACAAAAATTGCCGATACTATGTCCTATGCAACACTTCGTGGTGCAAGAGGTAATTCGGGAGTTATTCTCTCACAGTTTTTCAGAGGTATTTCAAAGGGCTTGAAAGGTCTTGATACTTGCTCGGCAGAGGAATTTGCAAATGCTCTCCTTGTTGGCTCACAAGCGGCATATAAAGCTGTTATGAAGCCTACCGAGGGTACTATACTCACCGTTGCAAGAGAAGCCGCAGAGCGTGCTGTTAAAGCTTGCGGCGACAGCGATGATTTTTACGAGGTTATGTCTTTGGCTGTCAGACGGGGAAACAAGGTTTTGGAAAAGACCCGTGAAATGCTCCCTGCTCTCAAAAAAGCAGGCGTGGTTGATGCTGGCGGTCAGGGTTGGATGTTCTTTTTGGAGGGTGTTTTGCACTACCTCGAAACGGGCAGTATCATCGAATCATCACAAACAACCGAAGCTGTGTCCGCTCCGAAATCGGCACAGAGTGCAATTGATGAAAACAGCATTAAATTTATGTATTGCACCGAGTTTATAGTTGAAAAAAGCTCTCCGACGGTTAATGTTTCGGCTTTTCGTTCTTCAATCGAAAACAAAGGTGACTGTATGCTGGTTATCGATGACGAAGAAATTGTCAAGGTGCATATTCATACAAATAACCCCGGATATGTTTTGGAAAAGGCTGTTTTATTGGGAAGCCTTATCAATATAAAGATTGACAATATGAAGCATCAGCATTCAAGCATTATCGACGATGAAGCTCCGAAAGAAGAACCTGCAAGAGAACACAAGGATTTCGGCTTTGTTTCCGTTTGTGCAGGTTCGGGGATTTCCGATATTTTCAAATCACTCGGAGTTGATGAGGTTATAGAGGGCGGTCAGACAATGAACCCCAGCACCGACGATATTATCGATGCGGTGAATAAAATTAACGCAGATGTGATTTTTGTTTTCCCGAACAACAAAAATATTATTATGGCGGCAAATCAGGCAAGAGATATTTCGGACAAAAATATTGTCGTTATCCCCACAAAGACAATTCCGCAGTGCGTTTGCTGTATGCTTTCTTTCTCACCGTCAAAGAGCGGCGAACAAAACGAGAAAGCAATGCTTTCGGCAATGGAAAATGTCAAAACGGGTCAGGTTACATTTGCCGTGCGTGACACCGAAATTGACGGCTTAAAGATAAACGAGGGCGATATTCTCGGTCTTTTTGAGGGCAAAATAAGCTCAACCGGCAAAAATCCGGAAGAGGTTTTGAAAAATCTTGCCGCCGAAATGTGTGATGATGATACCGAATTCCTCACCATTTATTACGGCGAAGATGTTTCTAAAGAGGCTGCGGAGGAAATTGCACAAATCCTCGAAGATGAATTTGAAGATATCGAGGTCAGTGTGAAAAACGGTGCACAACCGCTTTATTACTATATTATATCGGCAGAATAAAAGCATTTGTTTTACAAAAGTCAAAGGGCGAACCGTTACCGGCTCGCCCTTGTTTTTTATCCTGCCACAGCATCGGTATCTCCGCCCGAAATTTCCACTCTTACCCTGTTTGGCAGACATATTATGTCCGATCCTCTTTTGGTTATTTTCCCCATTTTTACACAGAGCTTGTCGGGACAGTCGGCATACTTCATATATGCACTTCCGTTCTCGATTACCACAATGTTTTTTTCATCTATGTTAATCTCTCGGTTCTCATATAGAGAGACTTTTTTGTATAACCGAGAGCCGACATATATTTCAACAAATTCACCCGTTTTTGAAAAAGCGAATATCGATATCAGCAAAATAACGCATAAAAAAGCCATTGTTATTAAAAATATTTTGTCTTTTTTCTTCATTTTTATCACCATTTTCAAAATTAATAATTTTTTTTATTTTTGTACATAAATTCTTCATAAAGT
>CAZGZZ010000006.1:0-50406 GCA_964530315.1 uncultured Lachnospiraceae bacterium | reverse complement strand
TTTTTGGAATTTTTCAAATATGGGTTGGAGTAACAATGGCAACATTTTGGCAACATAATATAGTATAGCCTAAAAAATAAGTATAATACAAATAATACGAATACCACACGGTATATTTCATTAACAAATGTGTTTGAGATTACAAATATCTGGGCGAGTGGAAATGATGTATCACACCTCAAAAATAGCTTAACCACGCCGTTTGTGGCACTTATGAGTGCAAAATGGCAACGATTTGGCAACATAAAACCATTTAAAAGATTAAGAGCTAACTGATTTTGATTTCAGTTAGCTCTTTTGCATTGATGCAATATTTTAATCTTTGTAACCATTTTTTCGCAAGTAACAGCTTCAGATGTTTCAACCCAATCTTTCGGATTGTCATCTATTCTTTTACCGCAACAAGTATAGTTGCCGTCTCTCTTATGAACTTTTCCATTTTCTGATTTGGCTGTATCATTACCGATATATTTTACATTCATACATATCCCTCCTTATAAAATGTTACTGATATTGTTTTCACTTCAGAAAGAAGTTATACATAAATTTCCGAATAATTATTCGTCTTCTGATTTATACAAAATCCCTAATTCGTTAAGTTTGTTTTTGATTTCAATAATGCTTTTTATCCTATATTACGAACTGATGTCATATCAGTCGGGGTTTGTGCTGTTAATTCAGACGAAAAAAGCAGTCCTGTGTTATCGACATTTCTGTATATTAAGTATATATTCCCACTAAATAATAGTATTACGGCAATCCCATTAAACATATATGGTAAAAAAAGACTGTACGAAAATGGCATTGTTTCGGTAAAGACACCTTTCGGTAATGATGTGAATGTGTATTGTATAGAACATACATTATGTGACATTTTGCAGGTAAGATATGCGATTGATATTCAAGTAATTACCGATGCTTTTAAAAGATACTCGAAATACAGTAATAAAAATCTGCCTTTGCTATCGGAATTTGCAAAAATGGCACGGGTTGAATCGAAGGTAAGGCAATATTTGGAGGTGCTTATATGAAAAATGCAATGCAGTTAAAAATAGCGAAGTGTCTGATAAAAAAATTTATTCAAAATTGAATACAAAGAATTCCAATATATCGAATCGATAGCAACAGCGAGTTGCTTGTCAACAAAAACCATCTATGATACAATATCTGCGGAGGTGGATAAATTTATGGAAACGAAAGATATTATATTGGAATTAAGAAGAAAGGCAAATTTATCTCAAGATGAGCTCGCAGAAAAAGTATTTGTTACCCGTCAAGCTGTTTCTCGTTGGGAGAATGGCGAAACCACACCTAACACCGAAACATTAAAGCTATTGTCAAAGTTATTTGATGTTTCCATTAATACGCTGTTAGGCTCACCCAGAAAATTAATCTGTCAATGCTGTGGTATGCCGTTGGAGGATTCTAATATCAGTAAGGAAACAGACGGTTTCTTCAACGAGGAATACTGCAAATGGTGTTATGCAGATGGCAAGTATATGTATCACAATATGGATGACTTGATTGATGTCTGCGTAAATCATATGGCGAATGACAAATTTACCCCCGAGCAAGTACGAGTGTATATGAAGGATATGCTCCCAAAGTTGGATTATTGGAAGCAATATAAACATTTGGACGGGGCGAATAAGTTTGAGGAATTCAAAAAACAGCTCATTGACGAAATCAATGCTTTACACATAGATGGTATGCCGAAGATTGAATCGCTTAATTCGCTTGTCGGACGATATATCAATCTCGATTATCGACTTCCCAACGGAAAATATGTAAAATTCTTGGATGACGGAGCTACCTATTTGGGAAATCAATTGGAATGTGAATTTGGCGGTAACAGATGCTTCGGTATCGCTGCTAATATGGATTTCATACTCATCTGTACATATGAATCAAACGGAACAAATCCCGAACTTGTTGTATATAAGAAAAGATAATCCAAAAATACAGCGTAAATTTTCAGGATATATTTTATACCAAAAGAATTTCAAAAAAATGTTTTTAATGGAAGCTATCGTTCAACAAAGAGCAAGTAATTTCGGTGGTATAACAACTATTTTAATTTCTGTAATTTTGGTACTTGCAATAATATTTGGTTTAGCATATATTATTGCAAGAAAAAAAGGTTATTTTCCACCTTATCTGTCACCCTCGATCAGTGGGCGACCACACAAGTTCGCCCCTAAAATATATCATTATTTTTTCCGTAGGGGCGACCCTGCGTGGTCGCCCGAAAAGCTTTCCGGTAAATTATGTGTTTTTTTACATTTAACTTTATCGACGCACCTAAAGGAGCTAACCGATTTTCATCGGTTAGCTCCTTTCATATCAATCATTTCGTTTCTCTTTTTTTCTCATTACTTTTAATCAATTTTGCTATTTTCTTTTCCGTAATAAATCGCCGTCTTCATTTTATCCCCCTTGTAATTGGTATCAACGAAATCAAAAGCAGTATTCCAACCAAACCGATTACCGTTCCCAAAACAATATTTTCCCAAACCATACAAAAGCACATACCAACGCCAAAGGTTAATGCTCCGACAATAGCTAACGCAGAAATTAATATATGTCTGCCGCTCAATTTAACAGGTGCTTTATGCTCCATTCTTCGCCATACAAAAATCGTTACTAATCCGAGAACAATACCGACAGTACCGAAAATTATTCCCGGCTTGAATGAATTCCATTCGGGTAAAAGCGCCATACACATACCGAGTGCAAACAGAACGCCCGATACCGTTCCCAACATCATCGCCACAAAATTACTTTTTTTCATAAAAAATTCCTCCAAAAATCATTAAAACAACACTTGTTTTTTTATTATGCCTACAGTATAATATATTTAAAAGCAAATTTCAATCATCAATTTAGCAACATATGTTGAGATAATAAAGGAGGTATAATATGAACACAAAAAACAACAAACGCAGACGGGAATCGCAAAACAAAATAGAAAGAAGCTTTGTGAATATGCTCTTGACAAAAAACATAAACAAAATTTCCGTCACCGATATATGTAAGGAAACAGGGCTCAACCGCACAACATTTTATGCAAATTATATCGATATATACGATTTGGCAGATAAAATCCGACAAAACATCGAAAGATATTTTGGCGAAATGTTCTCAAACAAACAAGACAGAAATGTCGTTAATTTCTTTAGGGTTATTTACAATAATCAAATTATGTTTAATGTATATTTCAAGCTTGTCTATGATAACGAATTTCACACCGCCGAAAAATTCAATAATTTTTATATAAACGAAAATATAAAAAAATATTTCAAACATGAATATACAAAATACCATATCGCTTTTTTCCAAGCCGGATTAAACGCATTGATAAAAATGTGGCTGGATAACGGATGCAAAGAAACTCCCGAAGAAATGGCAGAAATAATTAAGTCCGAATATATCGGAAGAAATACATTTTTTTCTTAAAAATCCGATAATTGTTTATACGATATTATCGTATATGTCAACCATTAAAAAAAATTTTCTTTCGACATTTGACAAAATTAGGCTTCTGTGCTAAAATTATAAAAAATTGAGGTGTGGAAATATCACCTTTCACAAATCGTAATAACCACGCCCCTGTTGAAACAACAAGGGCGTTTTATGCAAGAATGGAGCAAAATTATGGATGTCAGTAAATACAGTGTGGGATATTATTCCCCGAAAAAAATAACCTATGATTGGGTCAAAAAGGACCACATCGAAAAAGCACCCTCTTGGTGCAGTGTCGATTTGCGTGACGGAAACCAAAGTCTGGTAATACCCATGAGTCTTGACGAAAAGCTTGAATTTTACAAACTTCTCTTAAAAATCGGATTTAAGGAAATCGAGGTAGGTTTTCCGGCTTCCTCCGAAACAGAATATGAATTTTTAAGAACTCTGATCGATAACAATATGATTCCCGACGATGTGACCGTTCAGGTCTTGACACAATGCCGTGAGCATATTATAAAAAAGACCTTTGAAGCCTGTAAGGGAGCACCAAATGCCATAATACATTTTTACAATTCCGTAAGCTCGGCACAGCGTGAACAGGTGTTTAAAAAATCAAAGGAAGAAATCAAGCAAATCGCAATAAAGGGTGCAAAGCTTGTCAAAAAGCTTTCAGAAGAATATGACGGTAACTTCAGATTTGAATATTCCCCCGAAAGCTTCACCGGTGCAGAACCAGAATACGCACTTGATGTATGCAACGCAGTGCTTGATGTTTTAAAACCGGATGAAAACAACAATGTCATAATAAATCTTCCCGTTACGGTTGAAATGAGTTCTCCTCACATTTACGCTTCACAGGTTGAATTTATGGATAAAAATTTGAAATACCGTGAAAATGTGACTATCAGTCTGCATCCTCACAACGACAGAGGTACAGGCGTTGCAGATACCGAACTTGCATTGCTTGCCGGAGCAAACCGTGTTGAGGGAACGCTTTTCGGCAACGGTGAAAGAACGGGAAATGTTGATATCATAACACTTGCAATGAATATGTATTCCCACGGAGTTGACCCGAAGCTTGATTTTTCGGATATGCCGTCCATCGTTGATGTTTATGAAAAATGCACACGAATGCGTGTTCACGAGCGTTCACCTTACGCCGGAGCTCTTGTTTTTGCCGCATTTTCAGGCAGTCACCAGGATGCAATCGCAAAGGGTATGAAATGGCGTGACGAAAAACAGCTTCATCGCTGGAATGTTCCGTATATTCCAATCGACCCGACAGATATAAACAGAACCTACGATGCCGATGTTATAAGAGTAAATTCTCAAAGCGGAAAGGGTGGAATCGGTTATCTGCTTGAACAGACATACGGTTATGACTTGCCGTCCAAAATGCGTGAGCATTTGAGTTACATCTGCAAAAGTATTTCCGATCACGAACACCGTGAATTAAAGGTTGATGATGTTCTTTCGGTATTTAAAAACAATTATTTCGATTATAAAAATCCGCTTGAAATCACCGTCACACACTTTAAGCAGATAGCAGACGGAGTTGAAGCGGAAGTCACCTTTATGATGAACGGCTCGGAAAGAACCGTCATTGCGGACGGAAACGGTTCGCTGGACGCTGTCAGCAACGCATTAAAATCCCTCACAGACAACAACTTCAAGCTTGTTGAATATCAGGAGCACAGTATGCAGGGACACGATTCAAAGAGTGAAGCTATGGCATATATCGGCATTGAGTCTGCCGACGGAACAAATTTCTGGGGTGCCGGTATTCATACGGATATTATCAAGGCAAGTTCTCATGCATTGCTTGCCGCTTACAACAATATGATTAGAAAGAAGTGATACTATGGGAATGACAATGACACAAAAAATACTTGCAAGTCATTCGGGACTTGAGAGTGTTAATGCAGGTCAGCTTATCAGTGCAAAGCTTGATATCGTTCTCGGAAACGACATAACAACACCCGTTGCCATAAATGAATTTGAAAAAAACGGATTTGACAGTATTTTTGACAAAAATAAAATCGCAATTGTACTTGACCACTTTGTTCCAAACAAGGACATAAAAGCAGCGGAGCAGTCAAAGCAGTGCAGAGAATTTGCAAACACCTACTCTGTCAGCCACTTTTATGATGTCGGAAAAATGGGAATTGAACACGCACTTCTGCCCGAGCAGGGTGTTGTGACAGCCGGAGACTGTATTATCGGTGCTGACAGCCATACTTGTACCTATGGTGCTCTCGGTGCGTTTTCAACAGGTGTCGGAAGCACTGATATGGCGGCAGGAATGGCATCGGGCACGGCTTGGTTCAAAGTTCCGTCGGCAATAGGCTTTAATCTCATAGGCAAGCTCCCGAAAAACACAAGCGGCAAGGATGTTATTTTAACAATTATCGGAAAAATCGGTGTTGACGGTGCACTTTACCGCAGTATGGAATTTTTCGGAGAGGGTATCTCCTCCCTTTCGATGGACGACCGACTTTGCATATGCAATATGGCAATCGAAGCCGGGGCAAAAAACGGTATCTTCCCCGTTGACAAAATAACACTTGATTACCTAAATGGCAGAAGTGAGCGTGAACCCGTCATATTCTCTGCCGATGAAGATGCTGAATATGATGAAATTATAGATATCAATCTTTCGGATATTGTTCCTACGGTGAGCTGTCCTCATCTTCCCGAAAACACGCATCCGGCAAAAGAACTTTCCGACATAAAAATTGACCAAGTTGTCATTGGAAGCTGTACAAACGGGCGTATGGAGGATATGAGTGCGGCATATGAAATTCTCAAAGGTAAAAAAATTGCAAAAGGTGTTCGCTGTATCATAATTCCCGCAACAATGGATATATACCGTGAATGTATTGTCAAAGGCTATACAACCGCCTTCATTGATGCGGGTGCGGTTGTTTCAACACCCACCTGCGGTCCGTGTCTCGGAGGATATATGGGAATCTTGGCATCGAGAGAAAGATGCATAGCAACAACAAACAGAAATTTTGTCGGACGAATGGGGCACACCGACAGTGAGGTTTATCTTGCAAGTCCTAAAACAGCGGCGGCAAGTGCCATAACAGGCTACATAACAGATCCGGAGGTGATTTGAAATGCAAACAAATGGAAAAGTATTTAAGTATAATGACAATGTTGATACCGATGTTATCATCCCGGCAAGATATCTTAACACCTCAAATGCACAGGAACTTGCAAAACATTGTATGGAGGATATCGACAAAACCTTTACCCAAAGAGTGGAAAAGGGTGATATTATAGTTGCAGGAAAAAATTTCGGATGCGGTTCTTCGAGAGAACACGCACCGCTCGTGATAAAGGAATGCGGAACGGGATGTGTTATCGCAAAAAGCTTTGCACGAATTTTTTACCGAAATGCAATAAACATAGGTCTTCCTATTTTAGAATGTTCCGAAGCGGCTGATGAAATCAATGCAGACGATGAAGTTTCAATTGACTTTGACACCGGAATTATCACCGATATAACAGCAGGGAAAACATATAAGGCAGAACCGTTCCCGGAATTTATTCAAAGTATCATAAAAAAGGGCGGACTTCTTGCCTCCCTGAAGAAAGAGTGATTAATATGAAAAAAAATATAGCTGTTATCCGTGGTGACGGAATTGGTCCCGAAATTATCAATGCTGCTCTTTGCGTGCTTGACAAAATACAATCGGTATATTCCCACAATTTTTCTTACACGGAGGTTTGTATGGGCGGATGTGCGATTGACAAATTCGGCGAACCTCTTCCCAACTCCGAGCTTTCAAAATGTCTTTCGTCGGATAGTGTCCTTTTGGGAGCTGTTGGCGGAGATAAATGGAACAATGTTCCAAAAGAACTTCGTCCCGAAAAAGGACTTTTAAAACTTCGCAAAGAAATGGAGGTTTTCAGCAATAACAGACCGGCAAAGATATGGAAACAGCTTGCGGTTGCATCACCTCTAAAAGATTCAATTGTCGAAAAGGGAATTGACTTTATAATTGTCCGTGAATTGACGGGCGGCGTATATTTCGGAGAACATAAGACCGAAAATGACATTGCAACGGATATTATGTCCTATTCTGAAAAGGAAATCGAGAGAATAGGCAAAATAGCCTTTGAAACAGCAAGAAAAAGAAATAAAAGACTTTGTTCTGTTGAAAAAAGCAATGTTTTGGACACAAGCAGAATGTGGAAAAAGGTTATACACTCTCTTGCAGAGAATTATCCCGATGTCGAGCTTACCGATATGCTTGTTGACAACTGTGCAATGCAAATTGTCAAAAATCCGTCCCAATTTGATGTCATTGTAACGGAAAATATGTTCGGTGATATTCTTTCCGATGAAGCATCTATGATAACCGGGTCAATAGGAATGATTCCTTCTTCATCACTCGGCACAACACAAAGGGGATTGTATGAACCCATTCATGGAAGTGCACCCGATATCGCCGGCAAAGATATCGCAAACCCTATAGGTGCAATTCTTTCGGGAGCAATGATGCTCCGATACAGCTTTGATATGGCAAAAGAAGCCACTGCAATTGAAAAGGCTGTTGATTCTGTGCTTGATGAAGGCTACCGATGTGCCGATATAATGCCGTCCGACAATTCGGATTGTATTTTGGTAGGATGCCGTGAAATGGGAAACTTAATAGCTAATAGAATAAAATAAAAAAAAGGGTGTATATACACCCTTTCAATTTTTTATGTTTTTGTTCAGATTAAGCTGAGTAAACACTGCATTGTGTCTTATCTCTGCCCTTTCTTTCAAACTTAACTTTACCGTCGATAAGAGCGAACAAAGTATCATCGCTACCGATGCCAACATTGTTACCCGGGTGGATTTTTGTTCCACGCTGTCTTACAAGAATGTTTCCTGCCAATACAGCCTGTCCGTCTGCTCTCTTAACTCCGAGTCTCTTCGACTCTGAATCACGGCCGTTCTTTGTGCTACCCATACCTTTTTTATGAGCCATTTAAAACACCTCTGCTTTCTGTTAATATTTACGCAAATAAAATTATGCGTTGATTGATTCGATTGTTACCTTTGTGAAAGGTTGTCTGTGACCTTTCTTTTTACGCTCGTTTTTCTTTCTCTTCATCTTGAAGACATAGATTTTCTTTGCTTTTCCTTGTTTTTCAACCTTGGCAACAACATTAGCACCTGCAACAACAGGAGCACCAACTGTTACATTCTCGCCATCAGCAACAACAAGAACCTTATCAAAAGTAACTGTTTCGCCTTCAGCAACATCAAGCTTTTCGATGTAGATAACATCACCCTGTGATACCTTATACTGCTTTCCGCCTGTTTCGATAACTGCGTACATAAAAACACCTCCTTATATTTATGAAGTCACGCTATCATAGGTATGCAACGCAATTTTAAGACCTAATCTATGCGGATACTGTAATATTATAGCAAACATTTCATTGTTTGTCAAGCTTTTTGCGATTTTTTTTGCTTTTTATCAAAAAAAGTTTGACAAATGAATATATATGTGCTATAATATAGCTTGTGAGTTTTTGAAAGGCTCGATTTATTTAATATTTGGAGAGGTGGCCGAGTGGTCGAAGGCGCAACATTGGAAATGTTGTGAGGTGCAAGCCTCCGTGAGTTCGAATCTCATCCTCTCCTCCATAAAAAAGCACTTTTTTGAAGTGCTTTTTTTCTTGACAATAATTGTGGCTGTAAAAACTTGGTTTTTACAGCCACAATTATTATTTATAGTATTCTATAATTCCCTCAACGATACCATCCGCAATTTGTGAACGATAATTATAATCCGAAAGCTTTATTTCATCCTGAACATTCGTCATATAACCCAACTCCAAAATCATAACCGGAATTTTTGACCAATTAAATCCTGCCATTTCGGAGGTTTGGTAAACTCCTCTTCTTGCCGCACCCGTTTTTGACACAGCACCGTTCAACACTGCTTTTCCCAAAATTTTACTTTTTGACAGTATTGTTTTATTCTTTATATATTTGCTTCCCGGAACAAGTGCAGTCATACCGCTTCCGCCCTCTTGGGTTGCGTCTGCGTGAAGCTTTATGCAAATATCCGCACCGTTATTATTCGCAAACTTCGCTCTTGTTGCATTCGAAAGGTCGGTTGATGCATCTGTTCTTGTCATCAATACCGTTGCACCCTTTGCTTCAAGTTTTTCTTTCAACATCAATGCAACGCCGAGAGTTACATCATCCTCCGTAGTCATAGAGCCTCTTGTTCCCTCTTTAAATCCGTCTTTCCAAACATTTACTCCGGGTGCTATATTTTCTTTGAAATTTTGAGCAAAAATACCGTGAGCCGCATCGACACATATTACCTTACCCGAAAGACTTGCCACCGAATAATCTGTTGGTGTGGAATTTTGAGGCGAACTTGTTGCTTTTTCTTCAACCTTGACAGTACCCTTTTCCTCTGTTTTCTTTTCCTGTTTCGGAGCTGTATTGGTTTGGGATTGCTCTTTATTGTCCGATTGTTCCTTTTGGGTCGATTCTTCTTTCTTTTCCTCCGTTGCTGCAGGCTGTTCCTCCTGTTTCGGAGATTCCGCATTTACCTGTTCTTCGGGTTCTTCCACGACAGGCTCGTTTGGTTTTTCTTCAACATAGTCGCTCACAGCAACATCGATTTTTTCGATTTCTTCATATTCTTTTTCTTTTCTTGATGTACATCCGACAAAAAGCATTGCGGATGCAATCATAACAGCCAATATTTTTTTCATTTTGTTCTTCCTTTCCGCCTCTTTATCTTACCTGACCGTTGCCGTGTATAACATATTTCACCGATGTCAGTTGTTCAAGTCCCATAGGACCTCTTGCGTGCATTTTTTGGGTGCTTATACCTATTTCCGCTCCGAATCCAAATTCAAAGCCGTCTGTAAATCTTGTTGATGCATTGACATAAACAGCCGCCGCATCCACCTCATTTAAAAATCGTTCGGCTTTTTCAGAATTATTTGTCACTATAGCCTCCGAATGTTTTGTGTTGTATTTGTTAATATGTTTTATTGCCTCATCAATACCATCAACACATTTTATTGAAATTATGTAATCGTTATATTCCGTTGACCAATCCTCTTGTGTTGCCGGCAAAATGTTTTCGCAAATTTCCACGCATTGTTCGCAACCTCTTATTTCAACATTATTTTTTGCAAGCTCTTCCGCAATTCTCGGCAAAAGTTCCTTGGATATTTTCTTGTCTATTAACAATGTTTCTGCGGCATTGCATACCGATGGTCTTGATACCTTGGCATTTATAAGAATTTTCAATGCCATATCGTAATCGCATTCCGCATCGATATATATGTGACAATTTCCCGCCGCCGTTTCAACAACGGGTACTGTTGCATTCTCAACAACGGAGCGAATAAGTCCTTGTCCTCCCCTCGGTATAAGCATATCGATATATCCGTTCATTTTCATCAACTCGGTTGCGGTTTCCCTTGCGGTGTCCTCAATCAAATTCAAGCTTCCGTCAGGTATTCCTGCGGAGTATGCCGCTTCCTGCATTATCTTCATCAATGCAACATTGGAATTAATTGCTTCGCTTCCGCCCCTTAAAATCACCGCATTGGAAGTTTTTAAACAAAGAACTGCCGCATCCACCGTGACATTCGGTCTTGCTTCATATATTATTGCAATAACGCCCATAGGGACTCTTTTTTGTGCTATTTCAAGTCCATTCGGACGCTCCCAGCTTTTTATTATTTTGCCTATCGGGTCATCAAGCTCTGCAACCTGTCTGACGCCCTCGGCGATTGTGCCTATGCGTTCCTTTGTAAGTGTTAATCTGTCAATCATCGCAGGGCGTATGCCTTTTTTCTCTGCCACCTCAATATCCTTTTTGTTTGCCGCCAAAATCTCTTCACTTTTTTCAATAAGCATATCTGCAATTTTTAAAAGTGCATTATTTTTTGTGTCAGTCGGCAAAACGCCAAGCTTATATGCCGCTTCCTTTGCGGCTTCGCCCTTTTTCAAAAGTTCTTCAGTCATACTGCCCCTCCGTAATTATTTTTTTGCTACAAACAGCGTTCCCGTTTCCTTGCCGTCAAAAATATCATACAATCCGGTAATATTGTTGCCGTTTGAAATAATCATATCAATCCCAGAATCGGTAACCCTCTTTGCTGCTTCAAGCTTTGTTACCATTCCGCCCGTTCCTCTTTTTGAGCCTGCACCTCCTGCAAGCGATGTTACCTTATTAACATCGTCAACAAGCGATATTATTTTTGCTTCTGGATTTGTGTGCGGATCGGAATCATAAAATCCGTCTATGTCCGATAGCAGGATAAGTAAATCCGCCTCAACAAGCTCTGCAACCAATGCCGACAAATTGTCGTTATCTCCTATTCCCAATTCTTCCGTTGATACCGTATCATTTTCATTGACTACAGGAATTATACCCATATCAAGAAGAGTTTTGAATGTGTTTTTTGTATTGATCATTCTGCTTGAAACAGAAACATCATCCTTTGTCAAAAGCACCTGTGCCACTGTGTTGTGGTATTCGGAAAAAAGCTTGTCATACAGATACATAAGCTCACACTGTCCCACTGCCGCCAATGCCTGCTTAATGTTTATTTCCTGCGGTTTTTCGATTATTCCGAGTTTTCCCATTGCCGCACCGACCGCACCGGATGACACCAAAACAATGTCCTTTCCACTGTTATGCAAATCGGATAGAGTTCTTGCAAGAGTGTCTATCCTTTTTATGTTCATCTTGCCGGTATCATATGTAAGAGTTGATGTTCCGACCTTTATAACAATTTTTTTGGCATTTTTAACCTTTTCATATGCCCCAATATCTGTTTTATTCATTTTTATCCTCTTTGCTTTCGTAAATAAATTTTGAAAATTTAGCTTTCAGGTCAAAATCTTTCAATCCGGCTATATACCCTATTCCCGAAAACAAAGACGGAAGCAATATGACTGCCAAATATCCGTACCATACCATATATGCCTCGTTAAGACCTGTTATTCCCTTAAAGCCGGAAATCCAAATTCTGAAAATCAAATTGCCGATAAATCCGATGATTGTGTCTATATGACCGTTCCACGCTACAAAGTAAGCCGCATAAAAAACAACACTGAATACCAAAACGCCTACAGGCAGTAAAAAACCCTTTATTAAATAAGGTTTTTGCGGTGTATAGCTTTTTTTGTCCCTCTTTGCGGCATCATATGCCTCCGAATAGATAACAGACGCATAAATCAAAACCGCTAGCACGGTAAAAATCGCACCTCCGACCTTTGTCCCATGAATCACCGTAACCGCCATCAATTCGATAAAAAATATACATATACTTGCAAATGTATGGCTTTTAACCATTTTCAATATTTGTTTCATAGGCAGTCTTTCCGACATTTTCAAATCTCCTCCAAATCACAGCAACCAAACACTCAATTCCTGTTTTTTTTGTATTTTTTCTTCTACCTTTTTGTCCGTTTTTTGTCTTCTTACACTCGGCACATTCAGCACTCTCGAAGCTCTCGCCATCGAAATGTTTGAATATTTAACCGCCATTTGGCACAGCTCCGCCGCTTCGACCTTTTCCTTTGTTATCATCATAAGATTACGCTTCAATTCACTGTCTGTCATCGCAGCATAATCATCTGTGAAAGGATAAATAATCGACGGATTTTTTATTTCCTCGATATCGCTCTCGTCAAAATCCGATATAACACACAAGCCGTCGGCATTTATGTATTCTTCCTTGCTTGTGAGGTCTGCTTTAAGCTTTTCGTTTACAAAAATCACAGACTTTTTCAATGTGTCACGATCCTCTATCGGAACGCTTATGTATCGATCATAGAAAAGCTTTCCTGTCTTTTTGTATGTTCTGTTGACATACCTCGCATAGCTTGTCAAAAACGGCTTCATAACATCCTTTATATCTCCCGATGTAAAAAACACAAGATGAACCTTGTTTTTTTCAAGACTGTATGCATAAAGCTTTGAATTGCTTCCGTCAAAATAACGCTCCATCGTTTCGATAAATTCCGAATAATCTTCCTCTTTTGAAAAAAGCTTTCTCTGACCCCGAATAACCGTATGATAAATACCCGTACTGCTTTTTTCTCGAAGTTTTCTTGCCATTTTCCCACCGCCTAACATCACTATTATCCATTTTGTATTATAACATTTAATATGTCCCTTTTCAATAAAGTTACATAATTTTAACATACTTTTAATATAGAATTCCGACACAAAAAAATCCCCCAAGAATGAATTTAAGACTTTCTCCAAATCATTCTTGAGGGATTTTTTAATTATTCAGCTTCATCTGCTATTTCGTTATATTTTTCAATAATTGCTCTTTCGAGAATGTCACGCATTTGGCTGTTAATCGGATGAGCTATATCTTTAAACTCATTTTCAGGAGTTTTTCTGCTCGGCATAGCCGTAAACAACTTGTCCTGACCTTCAATCACCTTTATATCATGCACTACAAAAGAATCATCAAATGTAACTGATACAACCGCTTTCATCTTTCCTTCGGATGAAATTTTCTTTACTCGGATATCGGTAATCTCCATTAGATTCACCACCTCTCCATTTTTCAATCGTTAATTATGTCGAACCACGCACTGATATAGTATAATCATACTTCATCTTGAAGATTTTGTCAACTATTTGACCTATATTTGAAATGAAATTTCATAATTTTTGTTAAATCTTTACAAAAAAATGTGATGTTTTTTTAAGAACACGCCTAATAAAAATCCCTGTCGAAAAAAAGCACACGAAGAAATTGAAATACTTAATATTTATGATTGATTTTTGAATATTTTGTGATATAATATATGTTGATAATTTATGAAAAATATTTTACGAAAGGATAATATATATGAGTCGTTTTGAACTGACAGAACTAAAGGAAAATGCTCACATTCATTTCATTGGCATCGGTGGAATAAGTATGAGCGGACTCGCAATGATACTTTTGAAAAACGGATATAAGGTTACGGGCTCCGACCGTGAAAAATCACATATAACAGATAAGCTCGAAAAAAACGGAGCCGTCGTTTATGAGGGACACAGCGAAAAAAATGTTTGCGGCGCCGACCTTGTTGTTCACACCGCCGCCGTCCATGATGACAACCCCGAAATGAAACAGGCAAAAGCCGACAACATCCGTTTGATTGACAGAGCCGAATGTCTCGGTGCTATTATGAAACTTTACAAAAAAGCCGTCGGTGTATCGGGAACACACGGTAAAACCACAACTACCGGAATGCTGACCCACGCTCTTATGTATGCCGACACAGACCCCACAATCAGTATCGGCGGTGAACTTGATATTATAGACGGAAATATCCGTGCCGGAAAATCCGATTTTTTTGTTACCGAAGCGTGTGAATATACAAACAGTTTTTTGAAATTTTTCCCATATATTGCGATTATCACAAACATTGAAGAAGATCACCTTGACTTTTTCTCCGGAATCGAAGAAATACGGGAAAGCTTTTCAAAATTCGCACAGCTCACAAAAGAAACTGGATTTGTTGTTGCAAACGGAGACGATGAAAATGTTAAAATCGCACTTGAAAACACCGATTGCAATGTTGTTTATTACGGAAGCTCCGACATCTGCGAATACAGCTATAATAATATGATTTTAAAAAACGGATGCCCCGAATTCGATGTTATTCATAATGGCGAAAAAATCTCGACAATACATTTGAATGTTCCGGGATTTCACAATGTTATGAATGCACTTGCTGTTGTTGCAACCTGTAATTTGCTCGGACTTGAAACCGAAACCGTTTCAAGAGGAATTGAAACTTTCAAAGGCACACATCGCCGTTTTGAAAGACTCGGAACTCTTAACGGTGCTTCGATTATTGCCGATTATGCCCACCATCCGACCGAAATTACAGCAACCTTAAAATCAGCAAAAGCGTTTGAATACAACAGATTGTGGTGTGTTTTTCAGCCTCACACATACACAAGAACGAAGGCTCTTTGGAACGACTTTTTAACTTGTTTCTCCGATTGTGACAAGCTTGTTCTTACACATATTTATGCCGCAAGAGAAGCCTTTGACGGTGTTACAAAATCCTCCGACCTGGCGGCACAGATACGCCGAAACGGCAAAGATGCGGTATATATTGAGGATTTCTCACAGGTATGTGAGCATTTGAAAGAAAATGTTGCTCCGGGTGATATGGTTTTCATAATGGGAGCAGGTGATGTTATCAAAATAGGCTACGACCTGACAAAATAATTTTCAAACAAAATGCGGCGGTAAAAGCTCAATGCTTTCACC
Source organism: uncultured Lachnospiraceae bacterium (assembly GCA_964530315.1). Lineage (GTDB taxonomy): Bacteria > Bacillota > Clostridia > UBA1381 > UBA1381 > RGIG1988. The sequence goes on along the minus strand of CAZGZZ010000006.1, from coordinate 34,653 downwards.
GCCGATATTTTTATCTGTACAATTCCGTTGCGTCTATAACCGATAAAAGTTTAACCGCTTCATCCGGCTTATCAACCTTCATAACAACATTTGCACCTTTTTCATTCTTTCCGATAAACGCATAAACATATTCAATATTTATGCCGTTATCCTTGATTTTCTGCAAGGTATTCATCAAACCGCCGGGTTTATCTTCAACCGTTACGGCAATAACCTCCGTCCGTTTAACTATCATACCCTTGTCTTTTAAAACCTTCTTTGTCTTATCGGGATCGCTAACAATCAATCTCAATATTCCAAAATCTGTTGTGTCTGCCAGCGACAATGCATAAATATCGATATCGTTGTTTCCTATTGTTTCAACAACCTCTTCCAATGCACCCAATTTATTTTCAATAAAAACCGAAACCTGCTTAATAAGCATTTCTCTCACTCCCCGAATTAAAGTTTTCTGTTATCTATAACTCTTTTTGCCTTGCCTTCGCTTCTTTCAATCGTTTTCGGGCTGACAAGCTTAACCTTTGCCGAAAGTCCGAGGACACTCTTTAACTGTTCCTTGATATTTTTTTCCACCGATTCAACTGATTTGACATCATCGGAGAAAAGCTCTTCGCTCATTTCCACCAAAACCTCAAGCGTATCGGTATTGTTCACTCTGTCAACAACAATTTGATAGTTTGGTGTGACATCCGAACCGAGTCTTAACAAAACCTCTTCAATCTGCGACGGGAACACATTAACTCCCCTGATAATCATCATATCATCGCTTCTTCCGGTCGGTTTGTTCATTCTTATAAATGTTCTCCCACATTCGCATTTTTCATAAATCAATGAACAAATATCTCTCGTTCTGTAACGAATAACAGGGAATCCCTCTTTTGCAAGAGTTGTGAACACAAGCTCACCCGTTGAACCCTCCGGCAAAACCTCTCCCGTATCGGGATCGATAATTTCCGCAATGAACATATCCTCATTTATGTGCATTCCCTTTTGACATTCACATTCATATGCAACACCCGGTCCCATTATTTCCGAAAGTCCGTAAACATCATACGCCTTTATTCCGAGTTTTTCCTCAATCGCATGACGCATATCCTCCGTCCAGGGCTCCGCACCGAATATTCCGGCTTTAAGGCTCAATTTATCCTTTACTCCCATTTCCTCTATAGCTTCACCGAGATACATTGCGTATGACGGTGTACAGCAAAGGTGAGTTGTTCCGAAGTCTATCATTGTTTGTATCTGTCTTTGAGTGTTTCCCGATGATGTTGGAATGACGGTTGCTCCTATTCTCTGTGCTCCGCCGTGTGCTCCCAAACCGCCCGTGAAAAGACCGTAGCCGTAAGAAACCTGTATAAATGAATTTTCATCACCGCCCGTTGCGGCAATCTGTCTTGCCATACAGTCATCCCATTTGTCAAGATCATTTCTTGTATATCCGACAACAATCTGTTTTCCGGTTGTTCCGCTTGATGCGTGAACTCTTACGATATCCTTCATAGGGACTGCAAACAATCCGTATGGATAGTAATCTCTCAAATCTTGTTTGTAGGAAAACGGAAGCTTTGATAAATCCTCAACACCATTTATATCCTCCGGTTTTAATCCCTTTTCATCCATTCTGGTACGGAAAAGCTCAACATTTTCATACATTCTCTTAACCTGCCATACAAGTCTTTCATCCTGTATTTTTTTAAGTTTTTCCCTGTCCACACACTCAATTTCTTTTTGATAATAAGCCATTATCGCTCATCCCTTTCTTGTGAAGCTCCGCCGAATGCGGTAAAAATCATAAATTATATCCCAAATCAAATGCCTTTAGATTAGCCTCTAAAAACTTTTCGGGAACGGTTGTTTTTATTGTTTCAATCCACTTTTCATAAGCTATATCGGTATTTTTTGCCATAACACCTATCAATACCACATTAACTGCCTTGATGTTTCCGGCTTCCATAGCCAAATCAAGAGCATCAACCGTCACAAGATTGATTTTTTCTTCAAGCTTCTTTGCTATATCCTCCGGATACTGCATTGCACCCGTAATAACGGGCATCGGAGAAATATTTTGCGTATTTGCAATCATAACTCCGTCCTTTTTGAGATACGGCAACGCTCTGTATGCTTCAAGCATTTCAAAAGCCAATATTATATCCGCTTCACCCTCACCGATAATGGGAGAGAAAACTTCTTCGCCGTATTTAACATATGTAACAACGCTTCCGCCTCTTTGGCTCATTCCGTGAACCTCTGAAAGCTTTACATCATAACCCTCGCCGATAACGGTATTTCCGAGAATTCTGCTTGCCAAAAGAGTTCCCTGACCGCCGACACCAACTATCATAATATTCTTTGTCATAAAATCAGTCCTCCTTTGAAATTGCACCGAACGGACAAACATTCACGCAAAGTCCGCATCCGTTACACTGTGTTTCATCTATTACTACTTTGTCACCTTTAACAGAAATTGCAGGGCATCCGAGCTTCATACACATCTTACAGTTCTTACAATTGTCGCCGATTTTGCAATGTCCCGTATATTTAACGGTTTTCAATAGTGCACACGGACGCTGTGCTATAATTACCGACGGTTCGTCAGCTTCGGTTTCTTCCTTAACTATCTGCTCAAATTTCTTCAAATCGAACGGGTCTGCGACAACAACTCTGTCAATTCCGACAGCCTTTGCCAAAAGCTCAAGGTCAACCTGCTTTGTCGGCTCTTTTCTGATTGTAAGACCGGTTGTCGGGTTGTCCTGATGTCCTGTCATACCTGTGATGGAGTTATCAAGAATGATAACCGTATTATTACCCTTGTTATAAACAATGTCTATAAGACCTGTTATACCCGAATGCATAAATGTCGAATCGCCTATTACGGAAACAAGTTTTTTATTAAAGTCCTTACCTCTTGCCTTTGCCATACCCATTGCCGCACTGACACTCGCACCCATACAAATTGTCGAATCAACGCTTGCAAGCGGTGCAACCGCACCCAATGTATAACATCCTATATCGCCGCTGACAACCAAACCGAGCTTTTTCAAAACATAGAATGTTGCTCTGTGCGGACATCCGGCACACATAACCGGAGGTCTTACCGGAATAACCTCATCTATCGTATTGAATTCTGCTCCGTCTTCGCCCAAAACAGCTTTTTTAATCATTTTCGGCGTATATTCTCCAAGCATTGTAAATTCTTCTTTTCCTTTTACATTCAAGCCTAAAATTTTGCAGTGCTCTTCGATAAACGGGTCGAGTTCTTCGATAACATAAACTGTTTCATGCTTTTCGCAAAAATCCTTTATAAGCTTTTCGGGCATAGGATAAACCATTCCAAGCTTCAAATAGCTCACTTTGTCGCCCAATGCTTCTTTTGCGTACATATATGATATTCCCGATGTGATAACTCCGATTTTATCGGAATTAATCTCAACCTTATTCAAATCTGTTGTTTCGGAAAATTCAATTTCTTTCTTTGTTCTTTCCTCAACAACGATGTGACGCTTTATTGCATTTCCCGGCATCATTACATATTTTGCAATGTTCTTTTCATATTCGCCGATATCATGCTCACATTTCTCTCCCAACTCAACAAGACCCTGTGAGTGAGAAACTCTTGTTGAAAGTCTTACAATAACAGGAGTATCGAATTGTTCGGAAATTTCAAAAGCTTTTTTTGTAAATTCCTTACATTCCGAGCTGTCTGACGGCTCCAGCATCAAAAGCTTTGCCGCTTTTGCATAGTGTCTTGAGTCCTGTTCATTCTGTGAAGAATGCATTCCCGGGTCATCGGCAACACAGAAAACCAAACCTCCGTTCACACCGGTATAACTTGCCGTAAACACAGGGTCAGCCATAACATTAAGACCCACATGTTTCATACAAGACATTGCTCTCGCTCCTCCGATAGAAGCACCGATTGCAACCTCTCCGGCAACCTTTTCGTTAGGTGACCACTCGGCATATATTTCATCATATTTCACTATATTTTCCGTGATTTCCGTACTCGGCGTACCGGGATAGGATGCCACAACCGTAACACCGGCTTCGTATGCGCCCTGTGCAACAGCCGCATTTCCAAGCATAAGTTTTTTCATATCTGTCCACATTCCTTTCGATTTTATACGATAATTCTACCACAATTCGACAATTATGTAAAGAGTTTTCAGCTCTTTATCTGTGCCGCAACAAGACTTTCTCCGCAATAAATTTCACGAAGCTTCGGTTTTTCGATTTTTCCGGTAGGATTCCTCGGCACTTCCGCAAAGATAAGCTTTCTCGGACGCTTGTATTTGGGAAGTTCTCTGCAGAATTCATTCATTTCATCTTCCGAACATTCAAATCCCTCTTTAATTTCTATAACAGCCGCCGCAATTTCGCCCAATCTCGCATCGGGTAAACCGATTACCGCAACATCCTTAACAGCCTGATGCTTTCTTATAAAATCTTCAATCTGAACGGGATAGAGATTTTCTCCGCCCGAAATTATAACATCTTTCTTTCTGTCAACGAGGTAAATAAAACCATCCTCATCCTCCATTGCCATATCTCCGGTATAGAGCCAGCCGTCTTTCAAAACTTCATTTGTTGCCTTTTCGTCATTATAGTAGCAGGTCATAACGCCGTCGCCCTTAACGCAAAGTTCTCCGACATCGCCTTTTTCAACCGTTTCACCGTTAGGCTTGCAGATTTTAACCTCCCAGCCATAGCCTGCTTTTCCGATTGCTCCGACCTTGTGAATATTTTCAACACCCAAATGCACGCATCCGGGTCCTATAGATTCACTCAAACCATAGTTGGTATCATATTCGTGATTAGGGAATTTTTCTTTCCATCTTTTGATAAGACTCGGCGGAACAGGCTGTGCACCAATATGCATCAATCGCCACTGTTCAAGCTGATACTTATCCAAATCTATTTCCCCTCTGTCTATGGCATCGAGAATATCCTGTGCCCACGGAACAAGAAGCCAAACAATCGTGCATTTTTCCTCCGACACAGTTTTTATAATCCATTCCGGCTTTATACCCTTTAATAAAACTGCCTTTGACCCTGACATTAGACTGCCGAACCAATGCATTTTAGCTCCCGTATGATAAAGTGGAGGAATAAGCAAAAAAGTATCCTCTCTTGTCTGAGAATGATGCTTTTGTTCAACCGTTGCCGCATGAACAAGACTTCTGTGCTTATGCAAAATTGCCTTCGGAAAACCTGTTGTACCCGAAGAAAAATATATTGCCCCGTCATCATCATCGCACAAATCGATTTCAGGATTTTTGCTTGAACAGTAAGTCACAAGCTTGTCATAGCTTTCCGCAAAAGACGGGCAATTTTTTCCGGCATAAAAAATCTGTGATATACCCTTTAATCTGTCATATATTTCCTCAACACGACCTATAAATTCCGGTCCAAAAATCAAAACATCAGCTTCCGACAGCTCTACACAATATTTGATTTCTTCAGCCGTGTATCTGTAATTCAGCGGAACTGCGAGTGCTCCTGCTCTCAAAGCACCGAAATATATCGGTAGCCACTCGATACAGTTCATCAAGAGAATTGCAACCTTGTCACCCTTTTTTATTCCTCTTGAAAGCAAAAGATTTGCAAAACGGTTAGCCGCTCTGTCAAATTCTTTCCAAGTCATTTCTCTTCTGCCGCTTTCATCGGCGTTAGGCTGAATAAGAGCATACTCTTTCCAAGTAACCTTTGCTTTTTCAAGCATCTGCGGTGCAATTTCAACCAAGGCGGTATCATCGCCGTAGCATTCCGCATTTCTTTTCAATATGTCCGTTATAGGCATTTTTATTTCCTCCGTATAAAATATTTAGGTAATTGCGGAATATCCGCAATTACCTATAAACAGTATTTTAATTTATTCCCCGAGAGTCTCTCTCGCAGATGTCGTAACCTTTTTATCATAGCACGAAAAGGCATCGTCAACCAATTTCTTGTCAGGTTTCTTTGTAAACAAGCTCACAACAGGCACAATCACAAGTCCTGCAATCATTGCAAACGCACCGCAGTTAATCGGTGACTGCAACAATGTCGGGAATGAACCTCTGAAGAAAAGATTCAATGTCATAATGCCGGCACCGAATATAACCGAAGCATAAACCGAAGCCTTTGTTGCTCTCTTGCTATACAAGCCATATAAGAACGGTGCAAGGAATGCACCTGCCAACGCACCCCACGAAACACCCATCAGCTGTGCGATAAAGTTGTTTGCGCTTCTGTGCTGAATAATTGCGATAAAAGCTGATATCGCAATAAACACAACTATCAAAACTCTCATAACGGATACTTGTTTTTTCTCGCTCATATCCTTAACGATATTGTCTTTTATAAGGTCGATTGTAAGTGTTGAGCTTGATGCCATAACCAAAGACGAAAGAGTTGACATAGAAGCCGACAACACCAAGATAATTACAATTGCTATCAACAAATCGGGAAGATTTTCAAGCATAGCAGGAATAATTGCATCATAACCGCCTGCAGGCACACTGTTTGTAACATTCAAAACATCTGTGAACAAACGACCAAAACCGCCGAGGAAATAACAACCACCGGCAACTATAAGGGCAAACATTGTTGAAATAACAGTTCCCTTAACTATTGCTTTTTCATCCTTTATTGCATAGAACTTTTGAACCATTTGAGGCAAGCCCCATGTTCCGAGTGAAGTCAAAATAACCACGCCCAAAAGTCCCAACGGGTCAGGTCCGAAGAAAGAAGCAAAGATACCGGGTGTTGTTGAAACAGCCGCATCCTCAACCTTTGCAAGCTCGGTAAGTGAACCGATAAAACCGCCGTTAATGTTAAGAACCGCCGCAATTACCGCAACAATTCCGAAAAGCATTATAATACCCTGAATGAAGTCATTCATCGCAGTTGCCATATATCCGCCGGCAACAACATAAATTCCCGTCAAAGCCGCCATAACGATAACACAAATGGCATAATCTATTCCGAATGCCATTTCAAAAAGTCTCGAAAGACCGTTGTAGAGCGATGCGGTATAAGGAATAAGGAATATGAAAATTATAACCGATGAAATAATTTTCAACGCATTACTGTCATATCGTCTCCCGAAAAATTCCGGCATTGTGGAACTGTGAAGATGCTGTGTCATAAGCCTTGTTCTTCTGCCGAGAACAACCCATGCCAAAAGCGACCCCAAAATCGCATTACCGATTCCGACCCAAGTCGAAGCAACACCGAATTTCCAACCGAATTGACCTGCGTAACCAACAAAAATAACGGCCGAAAAATAGGAGGTACCGTAAGCAAAGGCTGTCAACCAAGGACCGACAGAGCGTCCACCCAAAACAAAGCCTTTAACATCGGTCGCTTGCTTCCTACAATAGAAGCCGACTCCAATCATCGCCGCAAAAAATAATACCAACAATCCAATTTTAATACCCATTTTTACCATCCTTCCATTCTTCTAATTATTAGGGTTTTGATTTTTTTGCTCCCGCAAGAGCGACAGTCATCTGCCATACTTCAAATACTACATCTTCGATTATATCACATTTATTCCAAAAAAGAAAGCTTTTTTCGCAATTTATATTTTTTTGTTGAAAATTCACATCTGTCGATATATTCTTTTGTATATTTTAACTTTTTCTATATTGAGCCGGAGTTATTCCCTTAACCTCCTTAAAAGTTTTTATAAAATAACTCAAATCGTTAAAACCGCAGGAATAAGCTATATCCGTAACAGGCTCATCGGTATTCAAAAGCTTTTTTGAAGCTTTTTCTATCCTATAGATTTTAAGATATTCAACAGGAGTTCTTCCTGTCATTTTTTTAAAAAAAGCACAGAAATATTTTGCCGACATTCCCGCAACCTCTGCCATATCCTCCAAGTAGATGTGCTTGTCGTAGTTCTTTCTTATATATTTGAGAATATTTTTTAATTTCGGAACATTTTTATCTGCCGAAAGAGCCGATGCGGCATATCCGGAATAAAGTCCCATTTCACAGATAAGACCGAACAGCCGATAAAATGCACCGATAACCATAAATTTATATCCTGCCTTTTTCTTTTCCAGCGAATCAAATATTTCGTTTACTGTTTTGTTTATTTTCGAGTCGGAGCACGGATAAAATTCGTTAATCATATATTCATGATTCAAAACACTGTCCATAAAAAATCTGCAATCCGACTCATCGAGATATAAAAAATCAGGATGAAATACAATACACTCATACACACATTCATCCGGCATAGCACTGTGAACCGATTCGGAGTTTATGAGTATTATATCACCTTTTTTTGCACTGTAGCTGTTATTGTTGCATTTACATTCCAAACTCCCGTCAATAATTCGTATCAATTCTATCTCAGAATGCCAATGAGCGGTCATTTCGTATCTTGTGTTATTTTTCTCAATATGATAAAGCTCTACGGGAAAATCAGCTGTTCCCCTCTGCGTCAATTCATTGTAAATCATAGCGCACCTCAAATATGAATATTATTATACTTTTATCCATTATAACACAAGCAATATGATAATTGCAAGTATTATAATTATATTAAAGAATAAATTTTAGGAGGCTGAAATTATGGCTGAAAACAGACTTATCGGGGATTATCCCGTAATCGGTATCCGTCCCACAATTGACGGAAGAAGAGGTCCTTTGAAAGTTAGAGAATCTCTTGAAGAACAGACAATGAATATGGCAAAGGCTGCCGCAGAATTGATTTCATCAAACTTGAAATATTCAAACGGCGAACCTGTAAAGGTTATCATTGCCGACACAACAATCGGAAGAGTTGCGGAAGCTGCCGCTTGTGCAGCAAAATTCAAGAAAGAGGGCGTTGACATCACTCTCACCGTTACTCCTTGCTGGTGCTACGGTTCCGAAACAATGGATATGGATCCTATGACAATTAAAGGTGTTTGGGGATTTAACGGAACAGAAAGACCGGGCGCTGTTTATCTTGCCGCAGTTTTGGCAAGCCATGCACAAAAGGGTCTTCCGGCTTTCGGAATTTACGGACATGATGTCCAGGATATGACAGATACATCAATTCCTGCCGATGTTGCCGAAAAGATTTTAAGATTTGCAAAAGCTGCCGTTGCGGCTGCAACAATGAGAGGAAAGTCATACTTACAGATTGGTTCTATCTGTATGGGTATCGGCGGATCTATCATTGATGTAAACTTCATCGAAGAATACCTCGGAATGAGAGTTGAATCTGTTGACGAGGTTGAAATCATCAGAAGAATGACAGAGGGTATCTACGATAAGAACGAATTTGAAAAAGCACTTGCCTGGGCAAAAGAAAAGTGCAATATCGGTTTTGACAAGAACCCCGAAGATATGCAGAAATCCGACAAGGAAAAGGAAGAACAGTTCGAGTTTGTTGTTAAGATGATGTGCATAATCAAAGATTTGATGAACGGCAACAAAAATCTTCCAAAGGGCTGTGAAGAGGAAATGGTCGGTCACAACGCTATTGCCGCCGGCTTCCAGGGTCAAAGACAATGGACGGACTTTTATCCCAACTGCGACTTTTCAGAAGCAATGCTCAACACATCATTTGATTGGAACGGTGCAAGAGAGCCTTATATCCTCGCAACAGAAAACGATGTTTTGAACAGTTTGGGAATGTTGTTCGGAAAGCTTTTGACAAACAGAGCACAAATGTTTGCCGATGTAAGAACATATTGGAGCGGTGATGCAGTTAAGAAAGCAACAGGCTATGATATCGAAGGAAAGGCAAAAGAATCCGATGGCTTTATTCACCTTATCAATTCGGGAGCTTGCTGTCTTGATGCCTGCGGTGAAGTTAAAGATGAAAACGGAAAAGCCGTTATGAAACAATGGTGGGATATGACTGAAGAGGATTGCGACACCGTTATGAAAGCAACAACATGGAATATGGCAGACCTCGGTTATTTCAGAGGCGGTGGTTTCTCATCAAGATTTTTGACAAGAGCCGAAATGCCTGCTACTATGATAAGACTTAACCTTGTTAAGGGTCTCGGACCGGTTCTTCAAATCGCCGAGGGTTGGACAATCGCACTTCCTGATGATGTTTCTGATAAGCTTTGGAAGAGAACTGACTATACTTGGCCTTGTACTTGGTTTGCACCGAGATGCACAGGCGAGGGAGCTTTCAAAACAGCTTACGATGTGATGAACAATTGGGGTGCTAACCACGGTGCAATCAGCTACGGACATATCGGCGCTGACCTTATCACACTTTGCTCAATCTTGAGAATTCCTGTATGTATGCATAATGTTCCCGAAAAGGATATTTTGAGACCTGCATCATGGAATGCATTCGGAATGGATAAAGAGGGACAAGACTATAGAGCTTGCCAAGCTTACGGTCCTATGTATAAAAATATCAGATAATATAATTCGGACACATATGCTGTCTGCACAAATTATATACAAACAATTATAAAAGCGGAGGCTGTAGATTTTTACAGCCTCCGTTTTTCATCCCTCCATATGCCGTCCCAAAAATCCTGCCGCAGACTCGGCAAGCTTAGACTCAACCTCACTCATACTTTCTCCGTCGTTCATAACAAATATCACAGAGCCTATTGTGTCACCCTCCGAAACAATCGGAACAACAACGCCTGCGTTGTATTTTTCAACTCCGTCTGCAATGGATAATGAATCCCTTGAACCGTTTGACTTGAACGCCGACTTTTCACTCATAACATTTTCTATTTCTCTTGAAACTCTCTTTTCCATAAGCTCTTTTTTCGGAATTCCCGAAACAGCTATGATGTTGTCACGATCCGTGATACAAGTTCCCTTTCCTGCGGTTTTTGCAAGTGTTTCCGCATAGTTTGCCGCAAAATCTCCAAGCTCGCCTATCGGTGAATATTTTTTAAATATCACTTCACCGTCACGCTCGGTAAATATTTCTAAAGGATCTCCCTCCCTTATCCTCATCGTTCTTCTTATTTCTTTCGGAATAACAACCCTGCCAAGGTCATCTATACGCCTCACAATTCCTGTTGCTTTCATATTTATAATTCTCCTTTTGTCCTTTAATTTTACAACATTATTGTCTGCATAAAAAGGAGTTTTATGTAAATTTTTTGTTGGAATTAATTGGCGAACTTCATTTTTATTTCTTTGTCTGATAACTTGCATCGGCACAATTCTCATTATCACCACTTAACATCATAATAGTTTAGGCTGAAAGTGCAAAAACCATTTCATAATTTATTGACTTTTTTATCATTTTGTGGTAACATCTCAACTAAATTACACAGATTTCAGTCAAGGGGTGACACTATGAAAAAAACATATGTAACATCAATGCCGAATCACATCGGTGCATTTTTAAAAGCAAGCAACTGTTTTTCCGCTTTAGGAATAAACATCACCCGGGTCAGCTACAACAAAGCAGTTGACTCGCACACGCTTTTCATCGATGCGGAAGGGACACAAGAACAATTACAAAAAGCCGATGCAGAGCTTGAAAAAATCGGATATCTACAAAACGATACCGACAAAACAAGCATAGTTTTGATTGAGTTTCGTCTCAAAGATATTCCCGGCAGTGTAACTGATATTTTAATGCTTATAAACGAATTCAATTTTAACATTTCATATATAAGTTCACAGGAAAACGGCACAGATTATCAATTTTTCAAAATGGGATTATATGTTGAAGATCCCGACAAAATCTCAACATTTCTGAAAGAATCCGAAAAAATCTGCAAAGTGAGAGTTATTGACTACAACAGCTCGGAAAAATTTTTTGACAACAGCATTTTTTATAACTCATATGTCACAGGAATTTCCCGACTTATGAATTTGTCGGAAACATACAAGCAGGAGCTTTTGGTTCATACGAATCTTGCAATGCAAACACTCGACAGTACAGGCTTATCCCCATACCGCACCTTTGACAGCATCAACAAATTTGCGGAACTGCTTTCAGCCTCAAAGGGCGAAAACTTTTCTCCGAGAATAAGTACCCACAAAATTACGGATAATACGGAAATAACACTTATCGAACCACCGTGCGGCAGTAATACAATAATAATCAAAAGCAACGAAAAACTTCTTTTCATAGACAGCGGCTATGCCTGCTACAGCGATGAGATGCAAAAGGTTTTGAAAAAGCTGATTCCCGATTTTTCATCTGTCAAAAAAACAATTCTTGTAACCCACGCCGATGTTGACCACTGCGGACTTTTGCCGCTTTTTGATGAAATTATCGCCTGTCGTAAAACTGCGGATTGCCTACGGCTTGAAGCGGATGGCAAAGACGGATTCAGAGAAAGAAATGCCCTGCACAAACCGTACATTAATATATGCAAAATACTCACCTCTTACCGACCCGTAAACCCGAATAAAATAACAACAATGTGGGAAAACATAGAAAATCCGACAGAACCGCTGACACAAATAGGCTTTTTTGATTTTGAAGAACTTCATTTTGAAGTGTATGAGGGCAAGGGCGGTCATCTTCCCGGCGAGATAGTTTTGATTGACTACAAAAATCATATTGCCTTCACCGGGGACATTTATATAAACATTCACGGACTCACACACGAGCAAGCCGAATACAATCAATATGCACCTATTTTGATGACCTCCGTTGATACAGATCCAAAGCTTTGTACAGAGGAAAGAAATGCGGTCCTGCAAAGACTCGGTGTCGGAAAATGGCAGATTTTCGGTTCACACGGATTTAAAAAGGATTATTCGGTTAATTTATAAAATTTGAACATATCAAAGCTCATTTTTTCCCCATATTCCTTTAAATATTACAATAATTAGTCAAAGCTCTTGATTTGCGATCGATTTTGTGATAAAATTTTAAGATAATGAAAGTGGGAGTGATATCTTGCAAAAAAGATTGAATATTTTCTGCGGTCATTACGGCAGCGGAAAAACAGAGGTAGCGTTAAATTATGCAATTATGCTTGCAAAATCGGGCAAAAAGGTTACAATTGTCGATATGGATATTGTTAATCCCTATTTTCGTACAGCTGACGCAAGAAAAATTTTAAAGGACAACAACATAGAGATGATTGCCTCGGAATTTGCAAATTCCAACCTTGACATTCCGACAATTCCGCAGGAGGTTAAAAAGGTTTTTTTTGACACCGACAGCATCATTATCTTTGATGTCGGTGGCGATGAGGACGGAGCATTTGCCCTCGGTCAGTTTTATTCTTTCTTCCAAAAGGAAGATTATAAAATGACACTTGTTGTCAATACCAGGCGTCCCCTTTCTGGCGAAAGCTCGGAGATTTACGATATTGCAAAAAAAATCGAATTTGCTTCAAGACTTAAATTTACCGATATAGCAAACAATACGAATATAGGAAAGCTCACAGATGAAACAACCCTTATGTCTGGCTATGACGAGATTTTATCTCTATCAGAAAAAATGGATGTTCCGATAACGATGCAGTGCGGTCTTTCAAACGCAGTTTCGGGACTTCCCGAAAAGCTTCAAAAGTATGTCTTTCCTATGCAGATTTACATAAAAATGCCTTGGGAAATATAATCCCACTATATCGGCAATGGTTATGAATTTAGCTGTAAGCTACAATGTTGATAAAAGCCTTACATTTTTTGTGTAGGACTGTTTTCATAAACAACTCAAGAAAGGATTGATTAGAGTGAACAAAGTTACATTTCGCGAAGAAAGATGCAAAGGCTGCGAGCTTTGTGTTAATGCCTGTCCGAAAAAAATTATTGCTCTTGCAAAAGACAGACTTAATGCCAAAGGTTTCAGCCCGGCAATAATCACCGATCAGGAAAAATGCATAGGCTGTGCTTTTTGTGCAACCGTTTGCCCCGATGTGGTAATAACAGTTGAAAAAGATGTTTAAAAAAGGATGTGAAAATAATGAGTGAAAAGGTTTTAATGAAAGGAAATGAGGCTATCGGCGAAGCTGCAATCCGTTCGGGATGCAGACATTTCTTCGGTTACCCGATAACTCCTCAAACAGAGCTTTCCGCATATATGGCAAAGAAAATGCCGAAAATCGGCGGTGTATTTTTGCAGGCTGAAAGTGAAGTTGCCGCAATTAATATGGTTTACGGTGCGGCAGGTGCAGGTGCAAGAGCTATGACAAGTTCATCAAGCCCAGGTATCAGCTTGAAGTCGGAGGGTATCTCATACATAGCAGGTGCTGATTTACCATGCGTTATTGTTGACATAGTAAGAGGTGGTCCGGGTTTGGGCGGCATTCAGCCTGCACAGTCAGACTATTTCCAGGCAACAAAGGGCGGCGGTCACGGTGATTATCACCTTATCGTTTTCGCTCCGAACTCCGTTCAGGAAATTGTTTCTCTGACAGCTGATGCTTTCAACAAGGCTGACGAATATAGAGTTCCCGTTATGATTCTCGGTGACGGCACTTTGGGTCAGATGATGGAACCGGTTGATTTTGATTCTGTTCCCGCTCCGTGCGAAGCTGACAAAGACTGGTCAACAACAGGAACCAATCTCAAAAGAGAACATAATATTATCAACTCGCTCTATCTTTCACCCGATGAGCTTGAAAAAACAATTATCGAGCGTCAGAAGAGATATGATATAATCAAAGAAAAGGAACAGCGTTGGGAAGCTCACGATATCGAAGATGCTGATATCATCGTAACAGCTTACGGCACAACAAGCCGTGTTGTTGAATCAGCTGTTAAAACAGTTCGTGCAGAGGGTCTTAAGGTAGGCGTTATCAGACCTATTACTCTTTGGCCTTTCCCTGAAAAAGTTTTTTCGGAAGCTTCCAAAACAGCAAAAGCATTCTTGTCTGTTGAAATGAGTATGGGACAGATGGTAGAGGATGTTAAGCTTGCTGTCAACGGAAATGCCCCCGTTCACTTCTTTGGAAGAACAGGCGGTATCATCCCGACACCTGCAGAAATTGCAGACGAAATCAGAAAAATTGCAGGAGGTTTAAAATAATGGCTATTGTATTTGAAAAACCACACGCATTAACAGACGCTCCGTTTCACTATTGCCCCGGATGTACTCACGGAATCTGCCACAGATTGGTTGCAGAAGTTTTGGACGAACTCGGTGTTGAGGGAAATGCTATAGGTGTAGCACCGGTAGGATGTGCTGTTATGGCATATAATTATTTCAACTGTGATATGCAGGAAGCGGCTCACGGTCGTGCTCCGGCTGTTGCAACAGGTATCAAGAGAGTTCACCCTGATAAGGTTGTTTTCACATATCAAGGTGACGGTGACCTTGCCGCTATCGGTACTGCCGAAACTGTTCACTCTGCAACAAGAGGCGAAAATATTACTGTTATTTTCATAAACAACACTATTTACGGTATGACAGGCGGACAAATGGCTCCGACAACTCTTCCCGGTCAGGTTACACAAACCTCTCCCTACGGTCGTGACACAAAGACACAGGGTAATCCGATAAGAGTTTCCGAAATGCTTGCTACATTGGACGGTCCGAGCTATATTGCAAGAGTATCACTTGATACAGTTCCTAACATCAAAAAGGCAAAAGCAGCAATCAAAAAGGCTTTCCAAAACCAAATTGAAGGAAAAGGTTTCTCATTGGTTGAAGTATTATCAACTTGCCCGACAAACTGGGGTCTTTCTCCGACAGAAGCAATCAAGAGACTTCAAAATGATATGATTCCTTACTATCCTTTGGGTGTTTACAAGGATATCGATGCAAAGGAGGAAACAAACAATGACTGATAATATTGTTATTGCAGGATTTGGCGGACAGGGCATACTCTTTGCCGGAAAAATTTTGGCTTATGCCGCTCTCCTAAAGGGAAAATATCTTTCATGGTTACCGTCATACGGTCCGGAAATGAGAGGCGGAACAGCTAACTGTCATGTCATTATTTCGGATGAACCTGTAGGTTCACCTATTATCACAGAACCGAATGTTTTAATCAGTATGAACAAGCCGTCTTTGGAAAAGTTTGTCAATGATGTTGTTGCAGGCGGAACAATCATATATGACAAAACATTGATTGATAATGATGTTAAAAGAACAGATGTTAAGGTTTCTGCTGTTGAAGCAACAGGAATTGCAACAAAAGAAGCAAAAGCAAATATGGCTAATATGATTATGCTCGGTGCTCTTTTGAAAGCAACAAACATCTTCACTCTCGAAGAAATCAGAGCAGGTGTTGCAAAGGCAGTTCCTCCGACAAAGCAGGAAATGGTAGATTATAATATGAAGCTTATCGAAAGAGGCTATAATCTCTAATATAAAATGAAAGGATTGTGTTTTTAATGGCTGCAACAAAAAAGAAAAAAGAGCTGACCTATAAAGGTAAACCCGTTTATCGTAAAGGCAATAAGCTTTATTACGGTAATCTCGACGAGCCTCTTATTTTGGCATTGGAAATACTTGAAACAAAAAAAGTTGGCGATGTTGATGTTGCAACAAAAGTTAAATTCAGCATTAAAGACAATACCGTTGAAGAGTTCGGTACGGGAAAGGATTTTCGTGTAGGCGAAAGAGATGACCTGTATAAAGCTTTTGATATCGGTACTTGGTGGCTTCAAGATGCGTTAAGCACAATGCAGTAAATTCAAAACACGATTATCATCATACGGATAATCGTGTTTTTTTGTACAAAAAAGAAGCGACTGTACAAATTACGCCGCTTCTTTAATTTTTTTACATTATCGAATTTTATATTTCTTTTTTTGCACTTGCCTCGCAGTAAGCACATCTGTAAATTCCCTTTTCTCTGTTGGCAAGCTTGAAAATATGAACAAGCTCCTGTTCAACAGATGTTATACACCTCGGATTTTTGCATTTTATGACATCTCTGATTTCGATCGGCAATTCCAAATGCTTTCTTTCACAGATTTTGAAATCTCTGATAAAATTAACCGTTATTCCGGGATCAAGATATCCCAAAATATCAAGATTTATATCTATATGCTCCGCAATTTTCAATATATCCTTCTTCCCCATCTTCGTACTTTGACAATTTTTTATAATTGCAACCTGGCAATCAAGCTCGTCAAGTCCCAATGCGTGATAAATTTCCATTGCGTTCCCTGCCTTTATGTGGTCAAGAACAATTCCGTCTTTAATTGGATTTACAAGCATTTATTTCACCCCCAACAGCTTCATAATCAAAGCCATTCTGATAAATTTTCCGTTCAGAACCTGTTTGAAATAACAAGCTCTTTCATCACTGTCAACCTCAACTGAAATTTCGTTTACTCTCGGCAAAGGATGCATTATGGTCAAATCTTTTTTGGCATTTTCAAGCTTGTGAAGATTTAAAATATAGCTGTCACGCAGTCTTATATAGTCAGCCTCGTTAAAAAATCTTTCTCGCTGAACTCTTGTCATATACAAAATATCAAGTTCCGGCATAGCCTCCTCCAAGCTTCTTGTTTCGACAAATTCAATATTGTTTTTCACAAGAACCTCTTCCTTGATATATTCAGGAATGACAAGTTCTGTCGGTGATATGAGAACGATTTTGATATTTTTATAAGACGAAAGTGCGCTTATGAGAGAGTGGACTGTTCTTCCGAACTTCAAATCTCCGCAGAATCCTATGCAAAAATTATCAAGGCGTCCCTTTTCTCTCTTTATCGTCAAAAGGTCTGTCAATGTTTGAGTCGGATGATTATGTCCTCCGTCGCCCGCATTTATAACTGGAATCGATGCATTTTGAGATGCAACAAGCGGTGCTCCCTCTTTTGGATGACGCATTGCGATTATATCGGCATAACAGCTTACCGTTCTTGCTGTATCCGCCACGCTTTCACCCTTTGCGGCGGAGCTTGAATTTGACTCGGAAAATCCCAAAACATTTCCGCCCAATTCATACATTGCCGCCTCAAAACTCAATCTCGTTCTTGTTGACGGTTCAAAAAACAATGTGGCAAGCTTTTTCCCACAGCATTTTTGAGAATATTTTCCCGGATTTTCTATTATATCGTTAGCCGTTTCGATAAGCTCGTCAATTTCTTCAATTGACAAATCTTTAATATCTATAAGACTTCTCATATTCATTTTCCTTTCCGACAATTTTCAAAATTATTTAAGAGTGATCCAGCTTTCATCCGACGGATTATTTCTGAATGCAATCAATCTTTGAATGTCTTCGGGTTTTATGTAGTTTTCCTCTGCGGCAACTTCAGCGATTGTATCAAAATCTGTTAAGCTGATATTTTTAACATTTGCTTCTTTCAATCTGTCAAGTCCCTTTTGCATACCGTATGTAAATATAGATGCAATTCCCAAAACCTCTGCTCCGGCTTCTCTCAATGCATCAACGACCTCGATAACGCTTCCGCCCGTTGAAATAAGATCCTCAACAACAACAACTTTTTGTCCTTTTTCAAGCTTACCCTCAATTCTGTTCTGTCTGCCGTGATCCTTGTTACCCGAACGAACATATCCCATAGGCATATCCAAAATATGTGCTGTGATAGCCGCATGAGCAATACCTGCCGTACTTGTTCCCATCAAAACCTCGCAACCGGGATAATTTTCCTTAATCACCTTTGCAAGTGAATTTTCAACATCATTTCTCACCTTCGGTGCTGTCAATGTAAGTCTGTTATCGCAATAAACAGGACTTTTAATTCCGCTTGCCCATGTAAACGGTTCTTCTGGTCTGAAGAAAACAGCCTTAATTGACAACAAATCTTTTGCAATTAATTTTTTCATTTTTTCTACCTCCGTATATTTTAACCTATAAATTCTTCAACACATTTTCTGTATGCCGCAACAGGGTCAGTCGCTTGTGTAATCGGTCTGCCGACAACAATATAGTCAGAACCCAATTCCTTTGCCTTTTCGGGCGTTGTTACTCTAACCTGGTCGCCGACATCACCGTCCGCAAATCTCACTCCCGGTGTAACCGTGAGGAATTTATCGGAGCAAACCGACTTGACCTTTCCTGCTTCAAGCGGTGAGCAGACAACTCCGTCAAGACCTGCGGCGGCGGCATTTTTCGCATAGTGCATAACAACATCTTCAAGCTTTTCATCTATCAACAAATCTCTTTTCATAATTTCTTCACTTGTTGATGTGAGCTGTGTTACCGCAATCAAAAGTGGTCTTGTGCCGTCCTCTCTTGTGAGTCCTTTTATTGCCGCTTCCATCATCGGAATTGTTCCGAATGCGTGCAAATTACACATATCAACATCAAGCTCTGACAAAACTTTCATAGCTTTCATAACCGTATTGGGAATATCGCAAAGCTTTAAGTCCAAGAAAATTTTATGTCCCCTTTTCTTGATTTCCTTAACGATTTCAGGACCTGCACCGTAAAACAATTCCATTCCGATTTTAACATACGGCTTTTCATTCTCGAACAAATCAAGAAATTTCAAAGTTTCCTCCTTGTTACTGAAATCACACGCAATAATAACATCCTTACCCATTATGAGCTCCTCCTATAATTTTATTTAAATCATCTATATTGTACTTTTCCATAACCTCCGGCAAACGGTTTATAATATCACGGCAAGCATAAGGATTGACAAGGTTTGCCGCTCCTATTTGAACCGCCGTTGCACCGGCAAGCATCATTTCTATAACATCCTCTGAGGTTGTAACTCCGCCCATTCCGATAATCGGAATTTTTACAGCTTCATAAACCTGATACACCATACGCACAGCTGTCGGGAAAATCGCAGATCCTGAAAAACCGCCCATTTTGTTTGCTATAACAGGTTTTTTCGTTCTCAAATCAATTCTCATTCCGAGCATTGTGTTTATCATACTTATGCCATCCGCTCCTGCTTCCTCGCAAGCTTTTGCAATCGACACTATATCGGTAACATTCGGACTCAATTTCAAATAAACGGGCTTTTTTGTAACTTCCTTTACAGCCTTTGTCACCTCAAACGCCGACTTCGGATCTGTTCCGAACGCCATTCCGCCGTTATGAACATTCGGACAGCTTATATTAACTTCAATAATTCCGATCTGTTCCTCTTTGTCAAGCTTTTCACAGCAATAAACATATTCATCCTTTGAAAATCCGCTCACATTGGCAATAACAGGCTTGTGAAACACCTTTTTAAGCTTCGGAAGCTCTTCGCTTATAACCGCTTCAACCCCGGGATTTTGCAATCCCACCGAATTTATCATTCCCTGCGGACATTCCGCAATTCTCGGTGTCGGGTTTCCGAATCTTGCTTCCTTTGTTGTTCCTTTAAAGGAAAATGTTCCGAGAATGTTTATATCATAAATTTCGGCAAATTCATATCCGAAACCGAAAGTTCCGCTTGCCGGAATGATTGGATTATCAAGCTCAATTCCACTCAAACTTACCTTTGTGTTTACCATATTATCTCCTCCTTAACAAGCACAGGTCCGTCCTTGCAAATTCTCTTGTTGCCGTATTTTGTTTTGCAGCTGCAACCCATACAAGCTCCGAAACCGCATCCCATTCTTTCCTCAAAGCTCAATTGACCCGATGTTTTTGAAGTATTATAAACTGATTTCAGCATAGGTTCGGGACCACAGGTGTAAAAGTAAGTATAATCGATATCTTTTAATGCATCCGTAACAAATCCCTTTGTTCCGACACTTCCGTCAACGGTTGTTACTATAACCCTTGCACCGATTTTTTCAAACTCATCCTTGTAAAAAACCTCTTCCTCCGAATTAAATCCGAGAATAGCGGTTGTTTTCTTTCCCTCGGCTATCAGTTTTTTTGCCAGGTTGAACATAGGTGGAACTCCTGCACCGCCGCCGATAACAACAGGCTCATTTCCGCTTTTTGAAATATCAAATCCGTTTCCGAGTCCTGTTAAAATATCAAGCTTATCTCCCTTTTTCATTTCCGACATTTTTTGTGTCCCTGCTCCGACAACCTTGTATATGATAACTATTGATGTATCATCATAATCACACACCGAAATCGGGCGTCTTAAATAAAATCCGTCCAATTTGACATTTAAAAACTGACCGGGTTTTTTAAATGCTTTTGTGTCCCCGATAAGCTTCATCTTATATGTGTTTTTTGCAATACATTCATTCTTTTCTATTGTATAAATATCCTGTTTAAGCATTATCGATAATCCTTTCTTTAAAGTCCGCATAAACCGTTTTACCGTTGCACACGGTCATAAGATTTTTTCCGAAAACCCTCATCCCCTCAAAAGGCGTTGCACGACCCTTTGACAAAAATTCCTCGGGATTTATTTCATATTCGCTCTTTAAATCAAACACAGCAAAGGATGCCATTTTTCCATCATCTATTTCGTTCTCTATTCCGAAACGCCTGCACGGATTAATACTCATAATTTCCACAAGCTTTTCCAAAGTGATGATATTTGTTTTGACAAGATGTGTGTAAACAACCGAAAACGCCGTCTCAATTCCCACAACTCCCATCAAGCTGTCTTTTAATCCCTTTGACTTCTCTTCAAAGCTGTGCGGTGCGTGGTCTGTTGCAATCATATCTACTGTTCCGTCGATTATACCATCTATAAGTGCTTTTCTGTCCTCTTCGGAGCGAATCGGAGGATTCATTTTAAATCTTCCCTCTTCTTTAAGATCTGCATCCGAAAAAACAAGATAATGAGGTCCTGTTTCGCAGGTTATATCAACACCGTCTTTTTTTGCCTTTCGTATTGCTTCAACACTTTCTTTTGCCGACACATGACAGACATGATATTTACAGCCTGTCTTTTTTGCAAGCTCTATGTCCCTCATAATCGGAAGATATTCGCTTTCGGAGCAGATACCCTTGTGGTTATGCTCCTCTGCATATTCTCCCTTATGAATATATCCACCCTCCAAAAGGCTGTTATCCTCGCAGTGAGCAACTATAATTTTATCATTTTCCTTTGCAAATTTCATTGCCGACATCATTAATTCGGGATTTTGAACTCCACGCCCATCATCCGAAAAACCCTTGACACTATCGCACATTTCCTCATAATCAGCGGCACATTCTCCCTTTTCACCGACAGTCAACGCTCCGAACGGATATACATTTATGACCGCATCTTTTTTTATAATATCGGTCTGAACCGCCAAATTTTCGGCACAATCCGGAACGGGATTGAGGTTTGGCATCGAAAAAACATTCGTGTATCCGCCGTGTGCTGCGGCAAGAGTTCCGGATTTTATTGTTTCCTTATACGAAAAACCCGGCTCTCTCAAATGCACATGAACATCCGTGAGTCCGGGAACAATTATACAATCGGAAAAATCAACAAAAACGAAACCGCAATCCGCTGAACCGTCAAAATGCAGTTTTATCTCTCCGTCAATAACAGCGATGTCATTTTTTTTAAATCTGCCGTTTAAATAAACATTAGCATTTTTTAAAATATAATTCATAAAAATTCCTCTCCGAAATCTTGAAAAGTCACCGTCATCATCATAATTTGCAAATAACAAAAAATAAATCATTCTCCCACGCTCTGTCAAAAACGGAGACATTTCCACTTAAATTATAATACCACAAATTTGCAATAAAGTCAACCCATAAATATAGGGCTACCGGATAATTTTGTAGGTTTACAATAAATTTTCAAAAATTTTCAAAAAAGGTGTTGACAAATCAAAATATTATGTTATAATAACGATAGTGATTATCATTATTGATATCGAGGAGGTTAAGAATGAAGACATTGAAGCACTCAAAACAGCGTGATGCCCTGCTTAACCTGTTGAAAAGCGTATATTGTCATCCGACTGCCGATTGGCTGTACGCACAGTTAAAAAAAGACTTTCCAAACATAAGTCTTGCAACGGTTTATCGAAATCTTAATTTGCTTTTGGAAATGGGAGAAATAATGAAACTTGATGTCGGCGACGGCGTTGAGCATTATGACGCAAATGCCAATGAACATTGCCACTTTGTATGCAATAAGTGCCACAGCGTAATCGATATTTCAATCCCATCCTCCCCATTGCTCAAAAGTGAAGCGGAGGCAAATAACGACATTTCGGTCACAACCTGCAATTTGTTTATGTTCGGAAGTTGTTCAAGCTGTAAATAAAGCATAAGCTATATTTTATATTATTTTTAGGAGGAATTTATTATGAAAAAATTTGTATGTCCGGTATGCGGTTATGTTCACGAAGGAGATTCTGCTCCCGAAGTTTGTCCTGTTTGTAAAGTTTCAGGTGAAAAGTTCACTGTTATGGAAGAGGGTGCGGCTTTGGCGGCTGAACACGAATACGGCATCTACGCAAAAACTGTAAAAAATAACGCAGATATCAACGAAGAAGATAAGAAATATATCTTTGAACAGCTTATGGCTAACTTCAACGGTGAATGTGCCGAAGTTGGTATGTACCTTTGCATGGCTCGTATTGCTCATCGTGAGGGATATCCCGAAATCGGTCTTTATTGGGAAAAAGCCGCTTATGAAGAAGCTGAACACGCAGCAAAATTTGCTGAAATCTTGGGTGCTGACCTTGAACCTAATATGAAAGCTACAACAAAGGACAACCTCAAATGGAGAGTTGACTGCGAATACGGTGCAACAAAAGGTAAGTTCGACCTCGCAGTATGTGCAAAGAAAAACGGCTTGGATGCAATCCATGATACTGTTCATGAAATGGCAAAGGACGAAGCTCGCCACGGTCGTGCTCTCGAAGGTCTTTGGAAGAGATATTTTAACTAATCGAAAACAGCTAAAAAGGGTTTGCTGCACCGGCAAACCCTTTTATTTTGACATTTTATGTCAAAGCTCAAAAGCCCATATCACTACACTTCTTTGTAACCACCGCCACCGTTTTAATCTTCGTCAATCAGTGCAATCACCTGTGTGATAAACTTATTTTCATCTTTATGTTGCGGCGTTCCTTCAACATAAAGACTTCTTAACATCCCCGAGAGTTTTATGTTATTTTGCTTTGCATATTTAATTAAAGATTTATGTACTTTGGGAATTTCTTCAAATGCCCCGTGATAAAATGTCGATAACGCTTTAAGCTTTGGATGCTTTTTATGCCGTCTCCGCTGCTGTCTGACGGCACCGAAACACAGTAATAAATTTCAGTGGGGTTATCTGCATTATACTCCGTAAAATACATTCTTCTTGTTATGTCCGTCCCATATTTTTTCATAGCTTCCATTACGGTATTTCTCAATATATCTGTTTTATCCGCAATTGTCTTAATGTTGCATTTATGCACATAAACCGTCTGCGGCTTTATATAATTTCATTGATTTTATCGTTTCTGTCATATGTTCTTTCCTTAAGCTTTTCAATCATCAAATTAAGCTTATCCCTCATTTTTTCAATTCTTCCGTGAACGCTATCACAAAATCATCCTTGGGGCAAAACCAATGGTCTGCCTTATACATTTCAAAATTAAGCCAATCCTTATCTATATTACAGCTTTCTATTTCATCACACAATCTTTGATATTCTTTTTTTGCAGTATCAATTTCAAAGCATTTATCCTCCAAACCAACTGAAAGCCATAATTTTCTCGGATAACACAGCAGTGCAACCTCGCTGTTCAAAAACCTTTCCGCCGAATTTTTCCATGTGAAATCAACCCATGAATATCTGTACGCATCATTAAAATACGAACTGCATAAAGCCGCTTTTATTCTTGTATCTGATGCAGTCGTAAAAAGTGTATAAAATCCTCCATACGAAAGTCCCGCCATACCTATTCGCTCTTTCCTAATATACATCTGCCTTTCAAAATAGCTTATAGCACTTCTTATACAATAAATTTCCAAAGCCGCAATCGAGCCGCCCAATTGTTTTAATTTTGCATCCAGGTCCTCTCGGTCATAATCTATTCCATACGCTTCTTTATCCCACAGCAAAATCTGCGGAGCAAAGGTATGTACTTTACACTTCGTTATTCTTTCGGTCATATGATTGTAATTAGCGGTATCTCCATTATATATACCGCTGCAAAATTCCGGTGTCCCCAATCCACCGTGCTGACAAATAACAATCGGAAGTTTTTGATTTCTGTGTCTAAACAACAATCCATAAAAGAAAAAATCCTCAAATATTTCAAATTTTATACGATATATGTCATATCCGTCAGGCTCTTCGGCAAGCAATTCTTCCTTTACATCAAGCGGCAGCTTTATTTTCTCTGTCAAAGGCCAGCCCAACATAGAATTATATTCCATTCTTGATTTTTCCGGTTCATTTATTATTTTGTTCAAATTGTCAAACCGTTTCTCATCATATTCTTTTTGTCTTTTTTCTATTAGATTTTTTATTGAATCCAAATAACTTTGTTTTTGTCCCTTTGTTTTATTTTTTTCTTCACTGTACCGCATTAAATCACCTTTTATATATTTTTATCATAATATCATAATTTATATCTATTGTCAATCATAATTCCCGTTCACAACAATATTTCATATATAAAAATAAATCAGATATATTTCAAGTCATATCTGATTTATTTTCAAAGTTATTTTTTCTTTGCCTGTTTTAACAAATCCTCAAGTTCCTTTTTATTGAACTTATATTTATTATCACAGAACTGGCAGGTAAGCTCCGCTTCCCCGTTTTCCTCAATAATTGATTCAAGCTCTTCTCTACCTATTGAAATCAGTGCCTGTTCCATTCTTTCCTTTGAGCATTTACACTCATATTTCGGAACAATCTCTTTATTTTCCATAAGCATATCAAACCCGTCTGTAACTGCAAAAAGAATATCCTCCGCACTCATTCCGTCCTCTATCATTTTTGTTATCGGCGGAATATGCTTCATAATCTCTTCAAGTTTTTCAGCCATATCTTCAGTTGCTTCGGGCATAAGCTGAATCATAAATCCTCCGGAGCATTTAACACTCATATCGGGATTAACCAAAACACCAAGTGCAATTGCCGTCGGAATTTGCTCACTCACGGCAAAATAATATGTCATATCCTCGGCAATTTCTCCGCTGACAATCGGAACTTGACCCGCATAAGGCTCTTTCATTCCCAAATCCCTTATAACATTCAAATATCCCTTGCCAACAGCCGCCCCGACATCAAGCTTTCCGTTTTCCTTTCTTTCGGGGTCTGCACACGGATTAACCACATAACCTCTGACTCTTGACTTATTGTCACAGACCGCAACAATGCTTCCCAATGGACCGTCACCCTTAAACTGAATTGTTGTGGAATCGGTGTCGTTCTTCATTCCGGCACCCATAATTGCGGAAATCGTGAGTGTTCTTCCCAATGCAGCCGTGGCTGTAGGATATGTTTTGTGAATTTTCTGTGCATCATTAACCAAATCCGTTGTTATTGCGACAAAAATTCTTATCGCACCGTCCATCGAATTTCCTCTTATTATAACATCTGACATTTTTAAAAATTTCTCCTCTCAAAATCAACTATTCAATCATTATTTCCACAAAAACAGGTTCTGAATTTATTTTAACATTCTTATTTTTTGACTTTATATCAAGCTTTCCACCATTTTCCGAAACCTTTAACAAATCAAGCTCTGCTGTAATATTGTCTTTGTTCAACAAATTTTCCGGTCCTGATACTTCAACGCTGACACTTTGAGTTTTCAACTGATATTTCATTCCGTTTTCGTTTTTTACCGTTATTGGAACTTCTATTTTTTCGTCTTTAATTTCTTCCACATCAACTTCAACCTCTGTATATCGGCTTTCTTTCGGAATATATACGCTGTCCGGAGCTTTAATTTCAAGTGTATATTTGTTTTTTCCCGTTTTTAGCTCGGATATATTTTCAAAATCAGCTGTTAATTCGGGTGGATTTTCCTCCGAAGTTTTAACACCAACCTCAATTTTATCGGCACCTTGACCCACAATGCTGACGAAACATTTCCCGTCTTCCGCCTGCGGAAGTTCTATTTTAACAGACGCTGTTTTTCTAAAATATACATTATTTTTGACTCTTACCCTCAAGCGGTCAGCAAAGATATCATTTTCAGTTACGGCTTCCTTTGAGTCCTTTGTCTCATATACGGGCAAAACAGAAATTTCTCCGCTTTCTACAATGGTTGATGCATCGACATAAAGCACAGCCTTATCAATTGCTTCAATATCGTTTTTCTCGCCCTTTATTTTCATTTTTTCAAATTCGGGCACAGTCTCTATAATGTGAACCTTATTTTTTTCCGTGTTTTGCAAAACAACACCGACATCAATTATTTTTTCCGATGTCTTTATAACCCTAACCTCAATATTTTGAGTTATTGTCTTTGAAACATAAACGGCATCTGAAGGAATATTAAAGTTCGGAACGAGCTTATAGCTTCCCGATTCCTCGATTTGCGACACATCGACCGATGCTGTTACTTCATTTAACACAGGTATCAGATCGCTTCTTTTTCCCCTTATTTTAACAGCCAAATCTGGCACCGAGCTTTTATCGGCAATCATCAAGCCTTTTGCCAAAAGCTCTTCCTCACCCGTATATTGAACCTCGATTGATTTTACCTTGACATCCATTGGATTGTTTTCGTTATAGCTTATAAAAAACCATAAAACAATTGCCACAAAAACCGAAAAAATCTTAATAAAAAGCTTTTGTTCATTTTTATTATTCTTCATTTTTTATCCTCCTTATGAATTTGATTTTATCAAGCTCGGAGGAAGCTTTTTTCTCATTCATCAAAGCTCTTTCGATAGCTTTTTTCAATGTTTGTCCGTTAAGATTTCTCGTCAGCGTTCCGTTAATTGCAATCGATATTTTACCCGTTTCCTCGCTGACAACTATTACGACGGCATCCGAGACCTCGGAAACTCCCAATGCCGCTCTGTGTCTTGTTCCAAGCTCTCTTGAAAGATTCGTGTTTGATGTGAGTGGCAAAACACAGCCTGCCGAGTAAATTCTGTCATTTCTTATGATAACCGCACCGTCGTGAAGCGGTGTGTTCGGAACAAAAATATTTTCAAGCAATGCCGCAGTTATTTCCGCATTAAGCATTGCTCCCGAATCGGTAACATCGCCTAATTTTATCTTTCTTTCAAGAACAATCAATGCACCCGTTTTCGTTTGCGACATATTAACCGTTGCATTAACAAGCTCTTCTATAATATTCTGCATTTGGTCTTCACCAATCTGTATGCTTGAAAAATCAATAAGACTTCCGACCTTTGAGCGTCCGACTCTTTCAAGAATACTCCGAAGCTCCGGTTGAAAGATAACAACAATCATAAAAAGTCCGACCTGCATAATATTTCTCAAAATATAATTTATGACCGTGAAATTCAGCCATGTGCTCACCTGTAAAACCACAAGTAATATTGCAATTCCTTTCACAAGCTGAATGGCTCTTGTTTCCCTAATCATTTTGAGTATTTGATAAACAAGCACAGAAACTATCGCTATATCGATTAAATCGGTTATTCTTATCAGTTGAATAAATCCGATTATGTATTCAAAAATCTTATCCACTGCCGTCAACTCCCGTCTTTGGATTCGTATAATTTTCTATATATTTATTATACAACACTTTTTTATCTATGCCAATAGTTTTTTATGAATTTTATTTTAATTTTTTCACTCAAAATCCAACAATCTATACTACATTCAAAAAGCGACCCCGAAAATTTAACTTTTCGGAGCCGCATTTATCCAATTATTATTTATCTTCTTTTTCTTCTCTCGGAATGGTATCCTTGTGAGAAAGACTGATTTTTCCTGTCTTTTCATCGATATCCATAACCTTAACGGTCAAAACATCTCCGACATTGACAACATCCTCAACCTTTTCCACTCTCTTGTGGTCAAGCTTGGAAATATGACAAAGTCCGTCCTTTCCGGGAAGTATTTCAACAAACGCACCGAAAGGCTGAATTGTCTTAACGATACCCTCGTAAATTTCGCCGATTTCGGGTTCTTTTACGATAATTTCGATTGCATTTCTTGCAGCATCTCCTGATTCCTGATTAACCGCAAAGATGTGGATTGTTCCGTCATCTTCAATGTCAATCTTCGCACCTGTGTCGGCAACTATTTTTTGAATAACCTTGCCGCCCTGTCCTATAACCTCTCTTATTTTATCGGGGTCAATGTGCATTGTGCTGACCTTCGGAGCATAAGGAGAAAGCTGTGGACGAACCTCCGGAATTGCTTTCAAGAGTACATCATCGATAATGTGACATCTTGCAATCCTTGTCTTTCTGAATGCTTCAGCAATAACTTCATAAGGAAGACCGTCATTTTTGATATCAACCTGGATTGATGTAATACCTTTCTTTGTACCTGCAACCTTAAAGTCCATTTCTCCGTAGAAATCTTCAAGACCTTGAATATCAACCATTGTCGTGAAGCCGTTTTCGGTTGTGATAAGACCACAGGAAATACCTGCAACCGGAGCTTTAATCGGAACACCTGCCGCCATCAAAGCCAATGTTGAACCGCAGACACTTCCCTGCGAAGTTGAACCGTTTGAACTCAAAACCTCCGAAACTGTTCTTATTGCATATGGGAATTCATCCTCACTCGGCAATACAGGAACCAATGAACGCTCTGCCAAAGCACCATGACCGATTTCTCTTCTTCCCGGACCTCTTGACGGCTTTGTTTCGCCGACAGAATATGACGGGAAGTTATAGTGATGCATATATCTCTTTGTATCGTCTTCATCGATACCGTCAAGCTTTTGAACCTCTGCCAAAGGAGCAAGCGTTGCAACTGTGAGAACCTGTGTTTGTCCTCTTGTAAACATACCCGAACCATGAGTTCTGGGCAAAAGGTCAACCTCTGCCGCAAGCGGTCTGATTTCGTCAAGGCCTCTTCCGTCAACTCTTCTTCCCTCAACGAGCCATGCTCTTACGATTTCTTTTTGCATTTTGTAAAGAATTTCGCCAAGCTGTTCGCCGATATCCGGGAACTGTTCGGAAAGTGCTTCGATGATTTCATCCTCAATAACACCCATTCTTTCATCTCTGATATTCTTATCATCAGTGTCAAGAGCAACCTTAATCTTGTCATAAGACATTTCCTTAACAGCGTCCCAAATCTCCTGATTTAATGTATGAGCTTCATACTCAAACTTTTCTTTGCCTATTTCAGCCTTTATCGAATCGATAAAATCGCACAATTCAATAATTTGCTTATGAGCAAACTTGATACCTTCAAGCATAACATTTTCTTCAACTTCATTTGCCGCCGCTTCAATCATAACAACCTTTTGTTTTGTTCCGGCAACGGTAACAAGCATTTCTGATTTTTCTCTCTGTGCAACGGTAGGATTGATTACATACTCACCGTCAACCAAACCGAGCCAAACACCGCCGATAGGTCCGTTCCATGGAATGTCTGAAATTGAAAGTGCAATCGATGTTCCGATCATTGCCGCAACTTCGGGTGGATTATCCTGTTCAACCGACAAAACCGTTGCAACAACGCTTACGTCATTTCTCAAATCAGCAGGGAAAAGCGGTCTTATAGGTCTGTCTATAACACGGCTTGTCAATATTGCTTTTTCTGATGGTTTTCCCTCTCTTTTAACATATCCGCCCGGAATTTTTCCGACAGAATACAATTTTTCTTCATAATCAACGCTCAAAGGGAAGAAATCAACTCCCTCTCTCGGTGTTCTCGATGCTGTTACATTCACCATAACAACGGTGTCGCCGTAACGAACAAGACAGTGGCCGTTTGTGAGCATTGCCATTTTGCCCGTTTCAATAATGAGCGGTCTTCCCGCCAAAGTGGTTTCAAAAGTTTTAAACATTTGTTTTTTTCTCCTTTATAAAATACTTTAAAGGAAACGACCTTACTTTAGCAGATAGGCACAATGTCCGAAAATTTCAGCCATTCTGCTTATTTGCTAAATAACGCCGTTTATCCTTTTCTTTTTTTTGCAAAAGAAGCAAGCGAAAAATCCCGTAAGACATCCGCTTGCCTTTTCTTTTCCATTATTTTCTGAGTCCGAGCTTTGCAACCAAGGCACGGTATCTTTCAATGTCCTGTGACTTAAGATATTTGAGTAAGCTTCTTCTCTTACCAACCATCATCAAAAGACCTCTTCTTGAATGGAAGTCCTTCTTGTGTTCGTTAAGATGCTCATTGTTCAAATGATTGATTCTTTCAGTCAAAAGAGCGATTTGAACTTCGGGAGAACCTGTATCTCCTTCATGCGTTGCATATGTTGCAATAATTTCCTGCTTGCGTTCTTTAGTCATTGGTTTTCACCTCCTATAATCAATAATCCCCGTATGCTGAGAAACCGTTGGTGATTCGGTTATCCAAGCCATAGGTTAAATAAGTTTTTAATTTTTTAAGCAATACAACTTATTATTTGTTTCTGTTGAAACGCTTGTTGAACTTTTCAACTCTTCCGCCTGTATCGACAAGCTTCTGCTTTCCTGTGTAGAACGGGTGGCAGTTTGAACAAATTTCAACCTGGATATTTTCCTTTGTTGAACCTGTTTCGATAACAGCACCGCAAGCACACTTGATAGTTGTTTGCTTATAGTCAGGATGAATTCCTTCTCTCACGGTATTCCCCTCCTTATAAGATTTTTAATGCCCATAACGAGCCATTAAATAGTATAACACATATTTGGGTATTTTGCAAGCATTTTTTTAAATTTTATATATTTTTTAAATTAAGCTCACTCCGAGTACAACAACACCAAGTATCAGCAGCACTATACCGACCGTTCTGTTGAGAACCGCCGCATCGGATTTGTTTGCGATTTTAGCGGCAATTCTTGCCCAAAGAAGTGTTGATATAACGCAAAATACCAAACACCACGCATCGGGTGTTCCCCCGAACGCAAAATGACTCACCGCACCCGTAAATGCGGTAAATGTCATAACAAATACACTTGTTCCGACAGCTGTTTTTAGCTCATATCCCAAAACAGAGGTCAATACCAATAGCATCATCATTCCTCCGCCTGCTCCGATAAATCCGCATATAAATCCGATTAACATTCCGCATAATATGCTTCTTGTCACTTGGCTTTTCGCATCTATCCTATTCATATTTTCTTTTGTTGTCATGACAGGCTTAACAATGAATTTTATTCCCAAAAGCATTGTCATAAACACTGAAAAATTGCCCATTGCGGTGTTCGGAACAAGACTTGATATATAACTTCCGACCGCCGTAAAGCAAAGAACCGAAATCATCATAACTATTCCGTTTTTTATGTCAAGATTTTTATTCTTTCCGTATGTATATGCACTGACACCGCTTGCCAAAACATCACTTGCAAGTGCAATTCCGACAGCCTCGTAAGCAGGCATCCCCAAAAAGGTTATGAGAATCGGACTTATCGCTGCCGCCGCACTCATTCCGGCAAATCCCGTTCCGATTCCGGCAGCCGCTCCTGCCGCAAAACACACCAAAAATTTAATCAATAATTCCATTTCTTCCGTCCTTTCAATTTAGCACATTTAGCTCGCCGTCAAGCAAATTCAGCTGAATTCATCTTTGATGAATTCATTATAACATAAATTCACACACCAATTCAATATTCAAAAATTAAATAATTGTTAATTTTATTGATATTTCGGAATGTATATGTTATAATTGACACATACAAAATAAAATTTGAGCAACCAAGCAAGGTCATATCAACAAATGAAAGGATGGTGAATATGGATTTTGAAATAAACGAAACGGTGTCCTCGGCAATCGACAAAATCAACCGACTCGGAAGTCGTGCGTATATCGGCGGAAATACCGTCAGAGAATTGCTTACGGGCGAAGCATCATCCGTTTATATATTAATAACCGATGCAACACCCAAAAAGATAAAAACAATGTTCCGAAGAGTTTTGGAATTAAACGAAAAGAAGCATTTTATCCGCATTATGGAAAACCAAATCGTTATGCAAATATTCACGGTGCAGGAAAATATCGATTTTGAAAACTTTCTTTGCTCCACCCTATCATCCTTTGATTTTACCGTAAATGCAATGGCTTATTCTCCCGAAAACGGATTGTTTGACCCATTCGGTGGCTTGGAGGATTTTAACAACAAGGAAATAAGATTTTGCGATTATTCCGAATTGACGCTTGCAGAAAAGCCGATAAGGATGGTGCGTGCAGTACGATATGCCGCTCAAACAGGCTTTTCCGTAGAACAAAAATCAGCACAATTAATCAAAAAATGTTCTATGCTGATAAAGCGTTCCTCCCCCGAAAAAATCCGCGAAGAGCTTGACAAAATACTTTTATCCGCAAATCCTTTTTTCATAGAACAGCTTCATGCTCTCGGACTTATGCACTATATTTTGCCCGATGTTGATGTGTGCTTCACTGTGCCCCAAAGAAACAAATATCACATATATAATGTCGGCGAACACATTATGCACACCGTCGAATATTCCCCCAACGACTTGCTTTTGCGTTGGGCGGCACTTTTACACGACATCGGAAAACCCGACTCAAAAAGTGTCGATTCAAACGGTATCATTCACTTTTACGGTCATCACCGCCAAAGTGTTCGTCTTGCATCGGAGATTTTGCGAAAATTTAGATTTGACAGTGAGCAACAAAAGGACATCTTGACACTTATCGAAAATCACGATGTGAGAATCGATGCTTCCTTAATTGCTGTCAAGAAAATAATGTCAAAGACAGGCAGTGAAAATTTCGAGAAACTTTTGCTTTTGCAGGAAGCTGACAATATGGCAAAAAATAAAAAATATCTCAAAGAAAAGCTCAACAGAATTAACGAAGTCAGAAAGCTTTATCAAAAAATCGTTGCAGAACGCCAGCCCTACAGGGTTTCGGATTTGGTTTTAAACAGCAGAGATTTGGCAAAGCTCGGATTTAAAACAGGCTACGAAATCAGCGACACTCTTCAGGAACTTTTGAGTGAAGTTTTGGTAAATCCCGATTTGAACACAAAGGAATGTCTTGTACAGCTTGCAAAAAAATATCGTACAAGAAAAAAATTCAGAAGATAAAAATTGCAGAGCGTAACCGAAAGGTACGCTCTGTAATTTACTTATGCACCGAGACTTCTTAAGTATTTCAAACTTTTTTCAACAGCTTCAAGAGGTTCTATATCGGTAAAATTATCCTGTTCGACAATCAAATATTCCGAACCGCACTGTTCAGCCGCTTCAAGTACCGCCTTTACATCAACCTCTCCGTCGCCCACAGGCCGCATTACAGGCTCGGTTTTGCTTTCTCCGTAGGTAAAGTCTTTCATATGTATGACAGGCAATCTGTTTTTATATTTAAGCATATATTCCGATGGCTCAATTCCGGCAAATTTCACCCAGCAAACATCAAGCTCCGGCATAATTACATTTCCCGTATCCTCCAAAAGCCATTCAAGGTCATATTTTCCGTCAACCATTTTAAACTCGTGTGCGTGATTGTGATAGAGTACAGTCATAGAATATTTTTTCGCAAGTTCCAAAACACCCTTGACCTCCTCAACAATTTGTTCGTAATTTGAGTTTCCCTTGAAGTATTCAAGCCAAATTCCGGGGATTGCAAGATATTTAACACCAATATCCTTTAAAAACTGCATTTTTTCCTCGCCGTTTTCCAAAAAATCATTGTACACTTGATGAACGGACGGTGCTGTAAGATTGTATTTTTTCAATATCGCATTGATTTCGTCCGCCGAACGGTCATAGTATCCGGCAAATTCAACGCAATCATAGCCCATTTCGCTTACACTTTTTATTGTTCCCTCAAAATCCTTTTCCAAAAGTTCTCTTAAAGAATAAAGCTGAACGCCAATTTTGAATTTTTTCATTGTTATTTATCCTTTCTTTTTTATTAACATCTATTATATTGTCTTTTTTTTCTCAATTCAACAACAATTATAT
>CAZGZZ010000005.1:0-52272 GCA_964530315.1 uncultured Lachnospiraceae bacterium | reverse complement strand
ATATATAATATATCATTATAAAGTGAGGAATAAATATGTCCGATTATATAACACTCAACACCCTAAAACCGAATGAAAGAGCCATTATCAAATCGGTAGATACCGATAAGTCAATGAAACGGCGTC
Organism: uncultured Lachnospiraceae bacterium; assembly: GCA_964530315.1. Lineage (GTDB taxonomy): Bacteria > Bacillota > Clostridia > UBA1381 > UBA1381 > RGIG1988. The sequence continues at coordinate 52,146 of CAZGZZ010000005.1, read as the reverse complement.
TTTGCGATATTGGTCTTATTGAAAGCACATTGGTCGAATGCGTCGGTGTAAGTCCGCTCGGTGACCCAAAATCCTATTTGATAAGAGGAGCTGTCATAGCTATACGAAACGATGACAGTGCAAAAATCAAAGTTTTAAAAGCAGAATAATATTCAAAATACATAAACAAAATATCAAATTCCCATTTCAACAACCTATCAAACAAAGGATTGAGAACTGTATTAAACAGAGCTCAATCCTTTAGCTTATTTTTTATATACTGTATCTTCCCTGTTCCTTATAAAGGCTGATATTTCCCGAACATACATAACTTATGGCACATATAACGGCAAAATACAAAAAACCTTGAATTCCAAAAATTTCCGTTGCAATTATTACAGATGCAAACGGGCAATTAACAGCACCGCAGAATAGTGCAACAAAGCCAACACACGCTCCTACAGACGGAGGAATACCCAAAACCGATGCCATAACGCATCCGAATGTCGAACCGACAAAAAACGCCGGAACAATTTCTCCTCCCTTAAATCCACATCCTACACATACCGCCGTGAACAAAATTTTTATTGCAAAGGCATATGTTTTGGCATCCTCATTCATTGCTCCCGTAATAATGTCCATACCTGCACCGTTATAATCATAGCATCCTATAAAGAATGTCATCAATATAATAACACAGCCGCCGAAAAATGCCTTCAGGCGAATATCCGGAATCAGTTTTTTAAAAAAATTTTCGGACATATGCAGAATATAGCAAAACCCGAATGCCAAAAATCCGCACATCAATGCCAAAAATACAATCTTTAAATTATCATAAATATTCAATCCTCGAAAGCTTATATTGGAAAACCTTATCGGTGAAACTCCAAAAAATGCGGCTGTATAGCGTGCAGTCAATGCCGAAATCAAGCACGGAACAATTGCAGAAATTTTTTTGAGCCTTACTCTAGCAACCTCAAAAGAAAATACAGCCGCCGCAAAAGGTGTTCCGAAGAGTGCGGCAAAAACAGCACTCATACCCGACATAACTCCGATATAGACATCATCACTTTTTGTCAATTTTTTTGACACATTGTAGCCTATACTTCCGCCAAGCTGGAGAGCCGCTCCCTCTCTTCCGACCGATGCACCGAAAAGATGACTCAAAACAGTTCCCGAAAAAATAAGAGGAACCATACGAAACGGAACATCGCTCTCACCCTTTACGGCTTTTATTATTCTGTTTGTATCCATTTTTCTTTCAGCCTTGAATTTTTTGTATAAAAACGCAATCAAAAGTCCCGCAAAAGGCAAAAAACAAACAATATATCCGTTTTCGCCACGAAATTCCGTCACAAAATCAACACACTTGTGAAAAACAGTTCCGACAATTCCGCCTAAAGTTCCTATCAGCAACGCTACTGCCAAAAGCCTTATAATTCTCTTAAATTTAATCATCTGTCTTTTTCCCGTCCGTAAAATTCATATATTCCAACCACTTAAGCAAACTGTCTGTCCACTGACGAATGTGATTATCAACCTTTGTATCGTTGGCAGGTATTCCCAATCCGTGCGGACCGTGGGGATAGATGTGAAGCTCGGTATCTATATTAGCATTTTTTAATGCCGTAGCATATTCAAGACTGTTTTTCACATTAACGCAAGCATCTTCAAATGTATGCCAAATAAATGCCGGAGGAGTTTTTTCGTTCACGCAATTTGTTGTGCTTAACACATAACTCAAATCCGCATAATTTTCTCCCAAAAGTGCTTTTCCGGAGCCAAAATGAACCTCTCCGGGTTTACCCGAGAGATTGATTACAGGATAGCAAAGAATTTGTCCGTTCGGAATAAAGCTTTCCTTTGAGATTTCGTCATCTGTCGAAAAACCATCTATTGTTTCAAAATATGTAGAGCTCAAAGCCGCAAGATGACCGCCTGCCGAAGACCCCATTACAAGTATTTTATTCTTATCGATACCGAACTTATCAGCATAATATCTGACCGTTTGAATTGCTCTTCTGGCATCCAAAAGCTCAAGCGGAAATTGATGCGGATATACACGATAGCAAACATCAAAAGCTGTTATTCCGTTATTGCGGAGAAATTCGGCATATCCTCTTCCCTCATGCTCCGCACGGATATTATATCCGCCGCCCGGAAAAATCACGACTGCGGAGTCACTTCTTTTTTTATCGGGAATATATGCCGTAATTTTCGGCACTTCTTCACACATTCCCGGAACATTTTCCCATAAATTCATTGTTTCACTCTTCAACTTCTGTTCCCCCTATTTTATCGGATATTTTTTCAAGTGCAGTCCTGTATCCGCCGTTTCCGTACATAAGACATCTGTTTACACGGCTTATCGTTGCCGTGCTTGCACCTGTCTTTTCACTGATCGATGTATAGTTACAGCCCTCATCAAGCATTCTTGCAACCTCTATTCTTTGAGAAACATCCTGCAATTCCTTAATTGTAAATATATCCTCAAAAAATATTTCACATTCTTCAACAGTTTCAAGACTCAATACCGCCTCAAAAAATGTTTTTGTTTTTGTATTATCAAAATTTTTCATAAGATATCACCTCATAGCTTTATCACACTACTATGATACCAAATTATTTTAATAAAGTCAAGTCCTAATCGTTTGTCAAATCACCATTGCCACTCACTGGAATGCTTTCTCCGAGATATGTCGGTTCAGGTTTTCCAATCACTTTCAAAAAATCCTTGCACCGTGCCGTAATCTCTCTGATTTCCCTGTAGGCTTGCCCTCTGTACATATGATAATCCGAACTCACTCCGTAGGCTTCAACTCCGAGCTTTTTTGCAATATATAACGCTCTGTAAAGATGATATTCCTGCGAAACCACAATTATTTTTTCAGCCTTGAAAATTTCTTTTGCCCGATATATACTCTCATATGTCGAAAATCCGGCGTGGTCCATAAAAACATCTTCTGACGAAATTCCGCTGTCAATAGCAATTTTCTTCATTGTATTGACCTCGTCATATTCCTTTCGCCCATGGTCACCGCTCATAATTATTTTTGGTGCACAGCTGTCATTATAAAGCTCTATACCTCTTTTAAGTCTATTTGTCAGCATATTGCTCGGCTGTCCGTTCGGTTTGACTCCGCATCCCAAAATCAAAATGCAGTCAGCTCCGTCAATATTCTTTGCCACTTCTGCCGTCACGATATTTTCCCCTCCGACATATTTGACACACACATTTGAGCCAAGCACAAAACCGCATACCGCACAAAAAAGTATCACCACCGCCGACAGGATTGTCAATATAAAATGAATCTTTTTTTTCTTCATAAAACCCTCATCAAATCTGCTTAATATTCAAACAGTCGTATGCTAAATCCGTTCGGAATACTTTTTTATTCAACATAAGAAACTATAAGCCTGCAAATTCCCGAAACAGACACCTCGGTGTCCTGTGCAGGAACAAAAATGCTGTCTCCTTTTTTGATTTTTAATCTTTCTCCACAACAGAAAAGCTCACCGTCACCCTCAACAACTATCACCGATTTAAAGCTTTCCTCCGAAATCTTAATCGTTTCTTTTTCATACACTTCTATTTCTTCTACCGTGAAATATTTGCACTTTGCAAGAACATTTCCATTTCTCTTATAATTATCGGCAATACCGGTGTTTGCAACTTTGACAGCTTGCTCGATATGAAGAGGTCTTTTATTTCCGTCCTTATCCGTTCTGTCATAGTCATACACTCTGTAGGTTGTGTTTGAATTTTGCTGTACCTCACAAATCACAATTCCCTTTCCGATTGCGTGAACGGTTCCCGATTTTATGAAATAAACTTCACCCTTTTTGACATATACCTTGTTTAATACCTCCAAAAGGGTATTGTCGCAAATTCTCTTTTCAAATTCTTCCTTTGTTATTTCACGATTGAATCCGTAATAAAGATAAGCTCCCTCGTCGCAATCGAGAATATACCACATTTCCGTTTTTCCGAACTCACCGCAATTTGCCAAAGCGTATTCATCATTGGGATGAACCTGGATTGACAAAGGTTCTTTTGCATCGATGAATTTTATCAGCACAGGAAAATCCTTGAACTTTTTCGCCGCCGTGCCAAGCACCGAATACTCATTTTTTTCTATGTATTCCAACAGTTTCAAGCCTTTAAACGCACCGTTTTCTACAACACTTTCCCCGTCCTTGTGAGCCGACAATTCCCAGCTTTCAGCCACCTTCTCCATATCACATTTTTTGTTAAAATCAGTCACCAATTTATTGCCGCCCCAAAGATAATCCTTAAATGCCGGCACTAATTTTACAGGAGTCAATTCTTTCATTTTTCGTTAATTCCTCTCAAAAATTTTAACTTTAAATCACGCCAAAAGGAACTGTCAAAAACTCATTTTCTTTTCTTTCACCCTCAATCGGTGAAAACCAAATCCGTTTTTACAGTTCCTTTTCACTTTCTTTATTAATTTGCGTTTCTTTGTCTTAATGCTTCATACATAAGTATTCCTGCCGCAACAGATGCATTAAGCGAATTTATTTCTCCCGACATAGGGATATTAACAATGAAATCACACTTTTTCTTAACAAGCTGTGAAATTCCCTCGCCCTCACTGCCTATAACAAGACCGAGTGCACCCTTTAAATCGGTTTTATACATAACCTCGCCGTCCATATCGGCTCCTGCAATCCAAAAGCCTTTCTTTTTCAGCTCATCGATGGTTGACGCTATGTTTGTCACCTTTGCAACAGGAGTATATTCAACAGCACCTGCCGATGTTTTTGCTACTATCATATTAAGTCCGACGCTGTTTCGCTTCGGAATTATAATTCCGTCAACTCCGGCACAATTTGCCGTTCTGATAATCGAGCCGAGATTATGCGGGTCGGTAATTTTATCACAAATGACAACAAAAGGCGGATGATTTTTTTCTTCTGCTCTTTTTATTATCTCATCAACCGTTGCATAGCTTTGTATTGCGGCATATGCAACAACACCCTGATGGTTTTCGCCCTCACAAACGGCATCAAGCTTTTGCTTATCAACCTCTGTTACGACTATTCCCTTTTCTTTTGCTTTTTTTATGATTGTATTGAGCGAACCCTCGATACTGCCCTTTTTAATCATAATTTTATCGATTTCCCGACCGCTTTTTATGGCTTCAATTACCGGATTTCTTCCGAAAATTTTATCTTCCATATCACTGTTTTCCTTTATTAAAGCATAAATTTATCGTGAATTGCTTCAACAGCTCTTTCGGCATCCTTTCTGTCAACCAAAACAGAAATTTTGATTTCGGAAGTTGCAATCATACTGATGTTGATGTTTGCATTATACAATGCTTCAAACATAGTTGTTGCAACGCCTGCGTTATTAACCATACCCGCACCGACAATCGAAACCTTTGAAACATCGGAGCGAACCTTGATATCCTCAACATTCAATGTTTCTTTGTTTTCCTCAATAACCTTAACGGCTGTTTCCAAATCACCCTCTGTAACGGTAAAGCTTATATCCTTTTTAATTCCGTTTCCGATTGACTGAATAATCAAATCAACCGAAATTCCGTGTTTTGACAAAAGTGCAAACACCTGATATGCCTTTCCCGGCGTATCCTCTATACCGCAAAGTGCAATTCTTGCACAATCATTATCCCTTGTAACACCTCTTACGAGCATCTTTTCCACTTTTTCTACCTCCTTGACATACGTACCTTCATTTTTATTCAAGCTTGATTTTACAGCTAATTTTACATGATATTTTTTTGCCAGCTCAACCGAACGGTTGTGAAGAACATTTGCACCCAAAGATGCAAGCTCAAGCATTTCGTCATACGAAATATCTTCAAGCTTATATGCATTTTTGCAAATTCTCGGATCTGCGGTATAAACTCCGTCAACATCCGTATAAATTTCACACACATCAGCGTGAAGTGCCGCCGCAAGGGCAACAGCGGAAGTATCCGAGCCGCCTCTTCCGAGTGTTGTTATATCATCATATTTGTTGATGCCCTGGAAACCTGCAACAATAATGATTTTCTTTTTATCAAGTTCATTTTGCAAGCGTTCCTTATCAATCTTGTGAATTCTTGCCATTGAATATTTTGAATCTGTTTTAAATCCTGCCTGCCAGCCTGTCAATGAAACAACAGGCTTTCCAAGCTTTTCGATTGCCATTGCCAAAAGTGAAATCGAAATCTGTTCACCCGATGACAAAAGCATATCCATTTCTCTTTTTGACGGATTTTCATTAATCTCTCTTGCTTTTTCAATAAGGTCGTCTGTTGTGTCGCCCTGTGCCGATACAACGACTATGACATCATTTCCGTTGTCATAAGTTTCAACAATTCTTCTTGCGACATTCATAACTCTTTCTGCGTCACGAACTGAAGAACCGCCGAATTTTTGTACTACCAAACCCATAATTCTAATTCCTCCCTACTTTTTACAGGCTTTCTGTGTTTACTTTTCCACCGCAATCGCTCCCGTGTTGTCACAGCAAAGCAAAACACAGTCACGCTGAATATTATTTTCGGTAAAATAGTTTGTTATATTTTTTATAAAGTGATTGTCATCACTTTTTATCAAAGCTATGACCGTTGGTCCGGAGCCGCTCAAATATGCTGCCAACGCCCCCAAACGAACGCTCTCTTCTATTATTGCTTCAAGGTCGGAAACAACCGATTTTCTGTATTGCTGATGAATTCTGTCCCTTGAATAAATTTCCAATCCCTTATAATCACCCGTAGCAAGGCTTACAGCCAATGCCGACGAATGTGCTATATTAAATGAAGCATCTTTAGTGCTGATTTTTGTTGGAATTAACTCTCTTGACTTTTTTGTTGCAACAAAATATTTCGGAATCATCGCAACAAATTTTATATCATTCTTCAGTCGTATCGTTTTTCTGAAAAGCTTTTCGTTGTCGATACACGAAATACAAAATCCACCGAAAAGTGCCGGAGCAACATTGTCAGGATGCCCCTCAAGCTCATTCGCAAGTTCAAAAATTCTCTGTGAGTCAAGCTTTCTTCCGCTCAAAATATTTCCTGCCACAAGACCTCCGACAATGCAGGCACTGCTGCTTCCGAGACCCCTTGTCATCGGTATCTCGCTCTTTTGAGAAATTTTTAAACCTCTTGCGCTGTAGCCAACCTCGTCAAACGCACGGATGACCGAGCGATATATCAAATTATTTTTATTTTGCGGAATAAATTCCGTTGAATTTATATTTTTTATATACAATCCCCGGTCAATTTCACTTACTCTCACGGAATTATACATTGTCAGTGCAATTCCGAAGCTGTCATAACCGGGACCGACATTTGCACTTGAAGCCGGAACTCTAACCTCAACCATTATTCCTCCAAAATCCCTATTATGGAAGCATCCTTTTCAAATTCCGAAATTTTTGATAACAATTCTTTTCGGGAAATGTTCTTTATTACAAATGCACTTTCGTTATCCGACGAAACATAGGACGCATCTTCAAAATATTTTGAAACTGTTTTCTTATCTGCCCTACATCTTACAAAGAATGACATTTTCTTATCATCGGGACTAAACATAATATCTTTTGTATCTGTATCCCATTTTGAATTATGCTTTTTATCATTGTTGTGTCTTGTACAGTCGATAACATCGGCAACAACAGCACTCGCCGTCGGGAGCTTTCCGGCACCCCTGCCATAGAACATTGCATCTCCGAGACTGTCGCCCCTTACCATAACAGCATTAAAAACATCACATACTCCGCTGATTATAATATTCTTTGAAACCAACATAGGTGCAACTCTTGCATAAATTTTGCCGTCGCATTTTTCCGCATAGCCTATAAGCTTTATGACGGAATTTAATTTTTCTGCATATTTGACATCCTCCAATGTAATATTGGTTATACCCTCTGTCGGAATTTCGTTGTAATCAACAAATTTTCCCCAAGCCATAGATGAAAGAATTGCAAGCTTTCTGCAAGCATCGTAACCCTCAACATCAGCCGCAGGATTTCTTTCGGCGTAACCCTTTGCCTGTGCATCTTTCAATGCTTCCTCAAAGCTCTTGCCCTTTTCAAACATTTCGTTCAATATATAATTTGTTGTACCGTTTAAAATCCCGGCAATTCTTTCAATATCGTTTGCCTTTGTGCATATGCTCATTGGTCTTATAACCGGAATACCTCCGCCGACACTTGCCTCAAACATATATGAAGCATTATTCTTCTCTGCAAGCTCCAAAAGCTCCGCACCGTATGTTGCAACAAGCTCCTTATTTGAGGTCACAACACTCACCCCCGACTCCAGAAGTCTTTTTGTGAACTCATATGCCGGATGCAATCCGCCCATTACCTCTGCCGCAACGCTGATTTCATTATCGTTTGCTATTTTTTCAAAATCATTTGTTAAATACTTTTTAATCTCTTCATCATCAAATTCTCTGATATCCAGCACATATTTAACTTCTATTTCTTCGCCTGCGGTTTCTTTGAAGCTTTTGCTTTTCAATATTTCAAAGACGCCACTGCCGACCGTGCCAAATCCCAGAATAGCCGCTTTTGCCATTATAATCCCCCGTTTCCTTTATGACATTGCCAAAAGATGAACCTTGTTCACTCCGTCAATTTTTTTCAAATTTTCAGTTATATCTTCAACGCTTTTTGATACATCGTTAATTCTCAATGATATTGTTATATTTGCAATTCCGTTGACGGGAATATTTTGATTTATTGTCAAAACACTCATATTTCCGTCCGCAAACACTTTCAGAATGTCTGATAAAATACCCGTCACATCATCAAGTGTGAACGCAAAAGTCGCTATAGCACCGCTTTGTCGCTCATCACGGGCAAATATATGATTTTTATATTTATAAAAAGCCGTTCTGCTCAACTTTGTAAGAGAAATTGCATCATTGACCGACTTGCATCTTCCGGATGCAAGCAGTTTTTTTGCCGTAATCACTCTTTTAAAAACATCGGGAGCAATATCATAATCAACAATAATATGGGATATTTCCATAAAATAACCTCCGCAAAATGTCCGTCTCTCAAAAACATATGTATCATATATTCAATATGATATCATATACAAGAGCAATTGTCAATGTGTCAAATAAACAAACAGAACCTGTTTTTTTGAATTATTTTATACATTTTGTAACTATAGCAAAAAAGGAGCCTAAAAATACACTTATTTTCCTGTGATTCTTCATTTATCCAAGAGATATTTCGACATTTTTTCAAAACTGTCTCCACCCGTTGATGATATGATTTTCAAATATCCTTTTTCTGATGAATCATTAATCAAATCCGATTTTTCAAGTCGTCGCTTGGTTTCTCTCGCAGTCCCCTCGCCGCCGTCAAAAAACATAACATCCGCTCCAAGAACTTTTCTTATTGCCGCCTTTATATGAGGATAGTGAGTGCAACCGAGAACCACACTGTCAAATTTCACATTCCCGACATTTGACAAAAGCTTTTTCAAATGTGACTCTATTTCTTCACCTTCCGTTTTTCCGTCCTCTATCAGCTCAACCAAACCCGGACACGGAAGTGTTTTTATATTTACATCATCAGAAAAACGGTTTAAAAGCTCATTAAACTTTTCCTGTTTTAATGTCAGCTCCGTAGCCATAACCAAAACATTTGAATGTTCCTTGTATTTGACTGTCGGTTTTATTGCAGGTTCTATTCCTATAATATTTAAATCCTTATATTTTTCTCTCAAAGCACCGACACTTGCCGCCGTTGCCGTATTGCAGGCAATAACAATTGCTTTCGCACCCTTATCCAAAAGCATTTCCACATTTGAAAACATCAGTTTTTTAACCTCTTCTGCTGTTTTACTTCCGTACGGTGCATTTTTATTATCTCCGAAATATATATAATTCTCATTCGGCATAAGTTTTATAAGCTCTTTTAAAACACTTATACCTCCCACTCCGGAATCGATAACGGCAATAGGTGCGTCCTTTTTTGGCATATGTTTCCCTTCCAACTTATCAAATTCATCTTAAATCAGAGCTATGCTCCCTTTATCTTAAGGAGCAGAACTTTCGACATATTTCAACCTACGCAGAGCGTATCATCATTTAGTTTATACTAACATAGTTTTAAGAAATTGTCAATATTTATGCATTTTAACGATTGTCGATTTTTTTAGTAAAAACTATTGACAATCAAAAAAAATAATGCTAAAATACCATCAACCTACCAAAATGGTATGTAATGGAAGGACAGAAGAAAAATGATCAACTACTTTGAAAAACTCGTAAGAGAAAATTTCCGTTTCGGACGAATGTGATTTATTTTAAAATAAAAATATCATATAATCGAAAGGAAGTAATTTTATGTCAGAATACAAATTTGAAACAAAACAGCTACACATAGGTCAGGAAACCCCCGATCCAGCAACGGATGCCCGTGCCGTTCCAATTTATGCAACAACATCTTATGTATTTCATAACTGCGAACACGCCGCAGCCCGTTTCAATCTCTCGGATGCCGGTAATATTTACGGTCGATTGACAAATTCAACGCAGGATGTTTTTGAAAAAAGAATTGCCGCACTTGAGGGCGGAATTGCAGCATTGGCTGTTGCATCTGGTGCTGCCGCAATAACCTATACACTTCAGGCTCTCGCACAAAACGGTGGACACATTGTTGCACAAAAAACCATCTACGGCGGAAGCTATAATCTCCTTGCACATACTCTTCCGAATTTCGGAATTGAAGCAACATTCGTAGATATACACAATCTTAAAGAAGTTGAAGAAGCAATCAAAGACAATACAAGAGCAATTTATATCGAAACGCTTGGAAATCCGAACAGCGATATCCCCGATATTGATGCACTTGCAGAACTTGCCCACAAACACGGGCTTCCCCTTGTTGCCGACAATACTTTCGGAACACCTTATTTAATAAGACCGATTGAACACGGATGCGACATTGTTGTTCATTCAGCAACAAAATTTATAGGCGGTCACGGAACAACTTTGGGCGGAATTATTGTTGATTCGGGTAACTTTGACTGGTCGGCATCAAGAAAATACCCGGCAATTGCATCACCAAATCCAAGCTATCACGGAATTTCATTCACCAAAGCTGTCGGAAAAGCGGCATTTGTCACATATATAAGAGCAATTCTTCTTCGTGATACCGGAGCTACCATTTCACCCTTTGCGGCGTTTTTACTGCTTCAAGGTGTCGAAACTCTTTCCTTAAGACTCGAACGACATGCCGAAAATACAAAAAAGGTAATTGAATTTTTGTCCTCACATCCGCAGGTCGAAAAGGTTAATCACCCATCCCTTAAAAATCATCCCGATCACGCCCTGTATCAAAAATATTTTCCCAATGGCGGCGGTTCTATTTTCACATTTGAAATCAATGGCGGAATTAAAGAAGCTCATAAATTTATTGACAGTCTTAAAATCTTTTCGCTTTTGGCAAATGTTGCGGATATGAAGAGTCTTGTAATTCATCCGGCAACAACCACACATTCACAGCTCACAGAAAAAGAGCTTGCCGAGCAGGGCATAAAACCAAATACTATCCGTCTTTCAATCGGAACGGAGCATATAGACGATATAATAAATGATTTAAGTAATGCATTCAATGCTGTTAAGGAGGCTTGAAAATGAGTAAAATATATACATCTGCCGATCAATTGATAGGAAATACACCTTTGCTCGAATTAACAAATATAGAAAAAAAATTCGGACTGAAAGCAAAAATTCTTGCAAAGCTTGAATATTTCAATCCGGCAGGCTCTGTAAAGGACAGAATTGCAAAAAAAATGCTTGACGATGCTGAATCTTCGGGAAAGCTCAACAAGGATTCCGTCATAATCGAACCCACATCGGGCAATACCGGAATCGGACTTGCTTCGGTTGCGGCAGCAAGAGGATACCGCCTGATAATCGTTATGCCCGAAACAATGTCGGTTGAACGCCGACAGCTTATGAAGGCTTACGGTGCGGAGCTTGTTTTGAGCGACGGCAAAAAAGGTATGAGTGGCGCTATCGAAAAAGCCGAAGAGCTTTCAAGAGATATTCCTAACAGCTTTATTGCAGGTCAATTTGTAAATCCATCAAATCCGCAAGCACACATAGAAACAACAGGACCCGAAATATATTCCGATACGGACGGAAATGTGGATATATTTGTTGCCGGTGTCGGTACAGGCGGAACTATAACAGGTGTCGGGCAATACTTAAAAAGCAAAAATTCCGATATAAAAGTAGTTGCGGTTGAACCGGCTTCCTCCCCCGTTCTTTCGGAGGGAAAATCAGGTGCTCACAAAATTCAAGGAATAGGTGCAGGCTTTGTTCCAGATGTTTTGGACACCTCTGTCTATGATGAAATTATTACCGTAACCAACGAAAATGCATTTGAAATTGGCAGACTTATCGGAACAAGCGAGGGTGTACTTGTCGGTATTTCCTCCGGTGCGGCTTTATGGGCGGCTGTTGAATTGGCAAAAAGAGCCGAAAACGAAGAAAAAACAATTGTTGTTCTCCTACCCGATACCGGAGACAGATATTTGTCAACACAGCTGTTTAACCCCGAAGAAAATTGAGGTAAAAAATTATGATGATTTCCACACGAGGCAGATATGCATTAAGAGTTATGCTCGACCTTGCCGAACACACAGATGACGGGTATATTCCGATGAAAACCGTTGCAGACAGACAAGAGCTTTCATTGAAGTATATCGAAAAAATTATGTCGGTTTTATCAAAAAACAAGCTTGTTGAGGGACTTCACGGAAAGGGCGGCGGCTACCGTCTTTCAAAATCCCCGTCGGAATATACCGTTGGCGAAATTTTGAAACTCACAGAGGGCAATCTTGCTCCCGTTTCATGTTTGTGCGATGATGCACCCACTTGCCAAAGAGCCGATAAATGTAAAACTCTTTCCATGTGGAAACGCTTTCATAATTTATCGGTGGATTTTTTCGATAGTATATCTCTTGAAGATTTAATATAACAGACATTAATTCCAAAAAACAATTGATTGTTTCATTCACCAGCCAAATCCGTATAACTGTTTCAGGCAGCCGCTCATTTGCGACTGCCTGTTTTTTTACCTTTATTCAAAAATTTATTTGCTCTGTTAATTTTTATTCAAATTCTTTATAAGGGTCTTTTGAAAGTTCAAACAAAAACTTCCCACCCGAGCAAATTTCAAAATATGTTACATACGGTCTGTTTAATTTCACGCCGTTTAAGCTTACAGTTTTAATATACGGGAAATCCAAAGGATTTTTATCACACTCGATTATCAATTCATCCGAAATTGAACACGAGTGATAGTTTTTATCCAATTTTATTCGTGCCTTTTCAAAAAGAGGAGTGTTTATAAAATACGCCTCATTTCCGGGGCAAAGCTGTGCCAAGCCAATCGCAGACAAAACATACCATGCTGACAGCTGACCGACATCTTCATTGCCGCAAAATCCGAAAGCTCCCGTTCTGTAGGCTTCTTTTTGAACTCTTCTTGTCCAATATTGAGTTCTGGACGGCAAGCCAAGCACACTGAAATAGTGAGTGATATTATGACAAGGCTCATTTGAGTGATTATAATTCTCATTCCATAAAGCTTTCAAATCCGCTTTTTCAAAAAATGCTTCAAGTAATTCTATCATTCTTTCTTTTCCGAACAACTCACTTAAACCCAAAACATCATACGGTACAAACCACGATTGCTGTAAAATATTGCTTTCTACACACCCTGTTTCATCATATTCATCCTTGATATGCACAAAATCCCCGGTTTCATCTCTCGGAGCCATAAAACCAATTTTTTTGTTGAAATTTTCATTATATCGTTTTGTTCTGCTTTGAAAATATTCAAAATCCTCATCCTTGCCCATAGCTTTAGAAAACCTTGACATTGTGTAGTCGGCGAGTAGAAATTCCAATGTACTGCTTAGTGATTTTGGTATATATGCATTGCCCTGATACTGTTCACTGTCCGGTCTGACAGAATAAAATTTTCTATCATTCAGTTTCTGCAAAGCCTTACTTGAAGCCACCGCAATATTATATGCTTTCTGCTCATCAAAATTTCTGATTCCCTTTACATACGCATCTGCCACAACAATCAAGCCGGGATCACCCACCATACAATGAGAATCTATTCCCATTAATTCCCATTGCGGAAAAGATGAATTTCTGTACTCCGAAATTTTTATAAGCGAATTAACCTCATCATTAACAATGTCCGGTCTAATAACCGTCAAAAGCGGAAATTCACTTCTGTAAACATCCCATCCGCTAAACATCGTCCGATGTGTATAATTTTCTTTGAATACGGTACCGTCACCAATTGTAAATCTCCCATCTGCATCCGTTGCCATACGAGGGTCAAGCAATGTATGATACAAACAAGTGTAAAATATTTTCAAATCAGTTTCATCACTACCCAAAACATCAACAGCGTCAAGTGCCTTTTCCCATACTTCAAACGCATTCTCTGCCATTTTGTCAAAATCATAATTCTCACATTCCGTTGCAAGATTATTTTTTGCACCCTGCAAATCAACATATGATATTCCGCATCGCAATATAATTGATTCTTTCAAATTCTCCCCGAAGCTTACCGTCATTCCGACATCCTGACCCTCAAAGCTTTTCAAATCATCGTCAGTATATTGTTCATCGGAAAAAAATCTCATTTTCTTCGCCGGTGACGAAAATTCACAAACAAAGTACAGAGTATAGCCTATACCGCCTTTGCCCCGTCCGAACCCTCCTCCGGACGGCGTGCATTTGATATAACCCTCAACTCTTCTGTCACTTACAATATCAATATGTTCAAAATCGGCGTGTCCTGCTATTCTTCTTGAAAAATTGAATATCATTTTAGCTTCTTCTTTTTGGGGATATGTAAATCTCAACATACCCGTATGAGCAGAAACGGTTGCTTCCGCAAAAATGTTGTAGCGCCCCAAAAGAACCGAATAATATCCTGCCCTTGCAGTTTCATCATCATGCGAAAACGGTGATTTCCAGCCTTCTTTTCCTCTTTTGAACGGTATTTCCTCATTACTGCCGCTCCGAAGTTCGGTTTCTCCCACAACAGGCATAACTTGCAAATTGCCCAAATCTCCATACCAGCCTATACCGCTCATATGGTTAAAACTAAATCCCTCAATGGTATTGTGGCAATAATTGTAACCCGTACCGTTATCTCCGCCCGTTACGGTATCCGGAGCCAACTGCACCATTCCTCCCGGAACACACGCTCCCGGATGTGTTTTACCTCCGCCGTGAAAGCTCGTAGCCTTTTCATCTCCCACCGTTCCGATTATCGGATCTATATATTCAGCTTTTCTCATTTTCTCGACTCCTTTTTTGTTCATCCCGAAAATTTATCATCACAAAATTTTTCGGATTATTTTAGAGTCATAACACTCATTTGTTCCTCATCAAAGCTTCCGTCGGCATATACCTTAATATCAACCGTAACCACTCCGCCTTTTTTGTTCACTTCATTAATGTAATTTTTCACAAATTCTCTATCATGCTTTACGCCGACATTTGCCCATCCCTGACTGTGTATCGGTGGTTCTTTTCTTCCAAGCGGTACAAGTATGTGTGATTGTGCTCCATCAACAAATCTTTCCTGTGGAATACAGGTAAAATCTCTAAATTCTCCTGCTGTAAACTCTTCTTTTTCATACCATTTTTTTAAATTTGAAAAAAGACCGTTATTGAACGATGCCAATGCATTCGGATTTCCTGACTTTATTGCATCATAGTAAATTTTAAGAAGTTCATTGTTATATCCAAAAAAACAAAAGCAACCATCAAGCCACCAACCGCTCACTTTATCACCGTATCGCTCCGCAAATTCTTTCAGAACCGATGCCCATTTTTCAACAAACGCTCTGCTGACAGCTCTGTCCCCGGTCAGCGGAACGGCATCCGAGCTTCCGTTCGGCCATATTTCCTCTCCAGTATAGCTGAAGCCGAATTTTTCTTTACCGGCAGGGTCCAAATACGGGCCGTCACCCGTAAAATACAAATATAAATCTATACCGTACTTTGACAGCTCATTGTACAAATCAATTACAATATCTCGGTTCGGAGTAATTATACCCCTTTCAACACCCATAATATCCTCATATGTTTTATTTGGTGCGAGCATATACTTTGTACCTTGTGTTAATGTTATAAAATAATATCCTGCTCCCATTTTATTTAAGTTATACGCCATACGCTCAACATCTATGCCGGCAATACGCTTGTTCCAATCGGGATCTCCGTCAGCATCTGTTTCAAAATTCAAATAATGGTTAAATATTCCCCATTTTTTATTATACATTTTATCTGTGATATGCATTTTCTTTTCTCCTCACTTTATTATAATCTTAAACGCTGTATTTTCTTTTGCATCAATATAAAGAATATCATTATCTATTCTGTATGTCAGCTTTTTCCCGTTTTCGGCAATTTCCTTTATTTCCATAATTTCCTCTTTGAAATATTTCTTCATTTGAAAATCGCCGTTTTTGGTATATCCGATATATTCACCGCTGTTATAGCCCTCTGCAAGAGTGTTGGAATTTTTTACAATATAGTTATCCCGAACCTTGATTTCTATATCATTTTCTCTCGCATCATAGCTTATGACAGCACCGTTATCATAAACAGTTTTGTATATATCGCCGTCGTGTTCATAGCTTTCAATTGTGTTATTGCACAAATACAAAATAGGAAATGTGTGTAAATAATATATCTCTTTATAATTTCCGAGACTTCCCATCATTCCCGGTATTATTGTTGAACCTGCGACAATGGCATTAACATCATCTCCTCCGGAATAAGGCAGAATTCCATGGAAAATCATTGGCAAAAGAGGGAATTGTTCATCTTCACTGAAAAGCTTTTCCGCACTTGTATAGCCTATACCCCATGCGTGCCCTATTACTCCCGCAAAAGGCTGTGATACAGCTTCACTCACAATACTCATTCCGTACTTTTCAAATTCCGCAACAACCGCTTTTTTGTATTCCAATACTTCCTGCGCCGCCATGCAGACATCGGGAGAATAATCGTATCTTTTAACCTCACAGCTCAACACATCCAAATAGTATGAATCCTTGACAGGATACATTTCCAGTGTTTTCTTTATTCTTTCCGCCATTTTTCCGCTTTTCACAAGCTTGGGGAAGCTTGTCATATTGCTTATACCGCTTACCCATATCCACGATTTGAAATTGTTTCCGTAACCGTCTTTTGCGACAATATCCGAATCAAAGTATCCGTTTTCTTCATACATATCGTCAAAATTATCGTGAAATGTTACAACTGCATTATATTTTCTTGCTTCCGTTATTAAATTCTTTAAATCTTCAAGAGTGCCTCCGGTTTTGTTGACTTTGAACACATCGGGATAACCTGTATCGTGTCCTTCATGCTGCCATCCCCTCAAAATCATAAATTGTTTTACACCGCCGGTCAAATAGTAGAGTTCTTTTACTCTTTCCAATGCATCCTTAAAGGTTGCAATTTCATCAAAGCCGTCACATTCGATATGGAAATAATAAAATAAAGCTCTGTCATACATATGTGTCTTCTTTTTCAAATCTTTCCTGAGATATGTCAAAACATTGCTCATTGAATTTGCATTATAAATACACAATGTTGGGATATTTATTACCCTCACCGATTCAAGCTTTCCGTAAGCTCTCATTCTGTATGTAAATGTCACTCCCACGGACGAATAGCGTTCTCCGTTTTTCTCATATACGCTATGATGCAGTTTATCATCAAGAAAAGGTGCTTCAACAACAGTAAATTGATTTTCGGACTCAATTACAGCAACATTTCTCTGATAATATTTTTGTTCGTAGCCCCATGCATAGACCATTTTGCTGTCAATTTTTCTTCCTCCCATAAAGGTCGTTATCATTTTTGAATTTTTTTCAGCCACTATTGTCGGAAATTTTACCTCTAGCAATTCATAACCGTCTTTTTCGCAGACATTTTCCAATGTGATATTTATTGAATTTTCATTTTGTTCACTCTTAACATCAAACGACACAAAATCATTAGAGCAATGACCGTTATCCAGAGCTTTCAAATCTATTATCGTTCCGTCACTTTGTTTATCTCTTATAACAATTTCCGCCGTTTCAAATAAAATCGGCTGACTGTCATTTTTATTTGTTATTTTTGTTTTTTCAAATTCAAAAAACAATTCATCCCTGTGACTGTTCACGAACTTGGGCGAACAGCCCTCAAACGCCACCTCTATGTCACCGACATACTGTCTTTTTACGGTTTTTCCGTTTGCAACAAAATCAAGCGGCACAGTATCTTCGTTACAAATTCCTATATTTAATCCGAAGCTTCCGCCATATGTACCGCCCGGTATTTTCCACCTTGTTCCGGTTGTTATTACATCACCCTTTTTCCACAGCAACGGTTGCGGATATATTCTTGTTTTTACTCTATGACTCGTTGCTCGGTTTGCCGGAATTGTCATATGACCGAAAACAAAATCACAGAACAATTCAACGCTTTCATTTATCGGTCTGTCTTCCAATGCCTCAAATGTACATTCGACAAAAACTTCATCCTCCGGATATAAGCAATGTGAAGATACTTTTGTATTCAACAATTTAATCATTTAATCATTCTCCTTCTGCAATATTCTTTTACACTCTCGCCAACACCCGTCAAAATCTTTCCATTCAACAGACATATCCTTTATAATATCTCCCTTGTAATTCGGCAAATTATTTTCCGGTATTGTAGGTTCTATATCTATTTCTGCGTGTTCTTCCGGATATTCATTATACATAACCAGCATATTTGAGTAAATGAAAATAGAACCGAATTTATCGTATTTCGGATGTGCTTCTTCCTGCATTTTGTAGTGATAAAAAATGTATGCCGAAACCTTTTCGGGTTTAAGATATACAATTCGCATAAGCGTTTCTTTTGATTTTGCTTTTCTTTTCCAATATTCACGGCTTATCGGTTTGGAATAGTGAAAAATATTCATCATTCTGACCCATTTTTCGCCATTTGGAAATCGTTTCATATTGCTTATTATATCTGTGGGATTGATATCATTTCTTTCCGTTTCAAAATACATAAACAGCATATCCTCAAAGGAATATATGCATAGATTGTCAACACCATCGATATTATTTATTTTGAAATCATTCTCATAATAACCCATATACATATAGCGTTCAATCATTTTTTACTCCTTCCATTCCCTTCTCAATCCCAACAACTCCGATACCTTATTAAGATTTTCAACATCACTTTCAACAAGTATGCCTTCGGTATTAACCGGAAGATTTATAACAAGTATGTTATCCGATTCAAATACTGTCCTTGCTCTGTTTGCCATAAGCTCGGCATCGACTAACGGAACTGTTTCGTATATATTGGAATAGAACCAATTAAATCCGTCTCTTGAACAGAATGTGATTTCACAAGGAAGATAATACTTGTTATTTTGAAATGTATATATTTTCGGGTCATCCTTTTTCGACATACATCCGTCCCACAATCTAAAATCACTCGGAAACATTCTCAACGGGTCATTTTCCTGATAATTTTCAGGTTGCCATCTGTTTTCAGGGAACTCTGCCCTGCCGGTATCCTCTCCGACCGTATGATTTACGCCTATTTGACACATCGGCTGTAATTGTTTTACCAAATCATACAAAATATCAAGTTTCCATTCTCTTCTTGACTTATCCCACGGTCCGTCAAGCCACAATTCACAAATTTCTCCGTATCTTCCATCCATTAATTCTCTTAACTGATTCCACATATACGGGAGATATTCATCATTAAAATTGTTTTTATAGCATGGTATTTTTCTGTCCCATAATGAATAATACAATCCCAATTTTAACCCATATTTTTTGCAGGCTTTTGCCAAAGCATCAACCACATCTGTTTTATTTCCGGAATTTTTAACACAATAATCGGTATATTCCGTATTCCACAAACAAAATCCATCGTGGTGTTTTGTCACAAGAACAATAAAATTCATTCCCGCTTCGTATGCGGTTCTTGCCCAATTCTCAGCATCGATTGTTGTCGGCTGATATGAGCGTGCGTCAATCATTCCATCCGACCACTCCGTATTCCCGAATGTATTTACTCCAAAATGAATAAACATTCCGAATTTTCTTTTTATCTGTTCCAATTGTCCCTCATTCGGCGTTAAGGACGGAATCTGTTTAATAAATTCTTTACTCATAATATCCTCCCCGTCAAATACCCTCAATAGATAAAAACATTTTTTCGATTACTTTCAATTCACTTTCTTTGTTAGCTTCACGCCATTTTTTGCAATATTCGTCAAGCCAGATTTTTGTGTTTGTTTTTCTTTCGGTTTTATATCCTGCCTGCTTTGCAGACAATTCCGCTATGACCGCAATTCCCTCTGCCGCTGTAATAATTTCATTTTTAAATCTGTCTTGTCCCCAAGTATCACTTTTCACTTCATCTATAATTTTTAAACATTCATCTCTTACGCAATCCAGCTCATCACTGCTCGGCCAATCAATTTCATATGCTTCATCGCCCAAATAATTTGCATAGCTCTTTGCCAAATTACTCCAATTTGCTGTTAATTCCGCTTTGGACAAGCGTCTTATATAATCACTTCCGTTATCATTATGATAAAGCAATTTGTCAACCATTGACTTATACTCATCATTAATTTCGGTTTTTGTATTCCATGCTTTTTGTGCACCGAGAACCATTCCGAACATTGCAAGCTCAATACTGCACGGATTACCCCAATCGCCCCAATTTGTATTAAGAACGCCTTTTGCTCCGTACTTATAACCGATATCAGCCATACTTGAAATATTTATTATTTCCGTTTCATAATCCTCACACAACCTGCTCCAGCTACCCGTACCCGGACACACAATCTGTTCCGAACCGGTATCCCGAATAGTCTTAAATGTATTTTCATCGGGATTTTCCCAATAAAACCAATTAAGCAATTCAACATTTTTCGGAAGTTTTTTAATTTGCTCCGGATGCTGTAGGAGAATATCCGCCCACATCATCACTTTTTTACCTTTGCTCTGCAAATAATTGATTATTTTAATCACAAAATTCAAATACATTTCTTCTGTATTTTCTTCTTTATGCTTGCCGTATTTCAAATCAAAAGTTTCGTCACAGCATATATTAAATCTGTCAGAACTGAAATTCACCATATATTGGTCTATAAGGCTTTTTATAATTTCAAAGCTTTCCTCTCGGGTCGGATCAATTGTATGATGACACATTCTGTCATTCCAGAAAAATTCTTTTCTCTCCAAATCAACAAATTCCCTTAAGTGCTTATATTGTTCTTTTTGTAATAGCTCGTAAAGATGTCCGAATGTTGCCAACGACGGAATAAATTCAATAAAATTCATTTTACAGTAATCATCAATCTCACGAATTTCTTCAGCGGTTAAATATCCTGTTTTCTCAATACTGTCGGCATATTCTTTAAATTCAAAGGTGTGTTCCACATATAACTGCAACGAATTCATCTTAAAATATGCCATATCATCTATCAATCTCTTTATCGTTTCGACTGTCGGCACTTTTCCTCTTGTCACATCGTGGTAAAATCCTCTGTATTCAAAATCAGGCTCATCTTCAATCAAACAGCACTGCACACTGTCCTGTTCAAAAAGCTGTCTTAAGGTTTGTATCGCATAGAATGCTCCTGCATTACTTTTAGCTTTAACCAAAATTTTTTCCGATTCAATCTTTAATTCATAGGCTTCTTTATCTCCGTCCTCAATAAGCATTTCCAAATACACGCCCTGTTCCGAAAACGGCAGCATATTAATTGCTCTCATCAATCGTTCATCATTTATACCTTTTACCGATTTAATCGCTTTATATTTCAGAGTTCCGTCAAACTCTTTGATGTTCTTGGGCATCGGTATTAAATTCATCTTCCCTCATCCTTTCAAGCATACCTTGTATAGTCACAAATAAAGGGTTGCATCAATCATGCCTATAAATGCTATAATATGATTTTTCTTCACTCATAATCCATATTCAGTTAGTTTTGATGCAACCCTACTTTCTTTTATTTATGCGTCTTTATTTAACTTTACTTATAGTGTTATATTCACCCGATCCTTCATAAAATGCGAAATATCCCTCCGGTGTAAGAGCCATTTCCGATGAATCAAGAAAATCTACTATGTTTTTACCGTCAATATTCATAATCACTCTTGTGCCGAACGGTGTTTTTACACACCCGATTTCAACATCGTACCATTTTCCCGATGTCATAATCGATTCTTCATTTGCAACCGTTCCGATAATGCCTCCTGTGACCTGTCCGTTTTCATTTCTTGAATATCTTTGAATTTCAAAAACATTTCTTTTTCCGACGATAACATATCCCGATGCTTCCCACAGCTCATTTGCGGTACTGTCTGTATTCATACCCCATGCCTGATAATTCGTCAAGTCAGTATTGGTTCTTATTCTCACAATTTCATACTGATTTATTTTTCTGCCGCTGTAAATCGCATAATTTCCTTTTTGCAAGCTTCCGTCCAGATATACCTCGCCGTTATTAATTGTAATCGGTCCTGTCCATTTTTCTTCATCATCTATGAAGTCGTCAACATTTGTGATAAGTATGTTTTGTTTTGAATTGAATTCTTTCTTTGCCTCCTCCAACTCCGAAATCATCGCCTTAACCTTACTTTGTTTTACATATGAATTGTTCAAAACATCGGTTGCTTCCTTTACAACCTTATCGAACTCTTCAATTGCACCTTTTTTATATGTTCCGGGTGTTGTTCCCTCACTTACCCTCAAATAGCTTGTGCCGATAGCGTCAAGTGCTTTTGACAATTCTGTTTTATTAAGCATTTCGGATTTTGCGGTCTTGAATGAATACACCGGTGAAAACTCTCCGTCGCCTTTCTCCGAGAAACTGCTTTTAACTGCTTGAACTCGCCAATAATATGTTCTGTCATATTTTAGATTTTTTAATTCCAAAACATTTCCGACAACCACTTCATCATACACCTTTGCATAGAAATTTTCATCAAATCCTATCTGTACTCTGTATCTGTCGGCACCGTCGGCAAGCTTCCAGCGAAATACTGCGGCATTTCCCTCAATATTCTCTGCTTTATCAACGGGTGACATAATTTCAGGCACACCCAATTCACGCTTTTGGGAAAGTCCTATGTTTTCAAAATCTATCACCGGAAAATCAGAATTATTTTCGGTGTAAATCTTTGAATTTTTGGTATATCGCAAATCATAATTATCTTTATCCACGAAATCAAACATATCTTCGCTTGTTTTTATATGCTCTTCATATGCCTTTGCATTCTCAACAACCGGCGTTGTAATACCTGCCGAACCCGAACCGACAATCATATTTCCCGTAATTGTGGCATCATAAGGTATTCCGGCTGCATCATCGCCCGCTAATGACATTTCATCCAATTTCACCAATGTAGGAAATTTTTTCTCCCACAATGAATTCGGCCAACCGATATAATTAAGCTCTGCTGCCATTTGAGCGGCTGTTCCCGATTTTGACCAGTTCATTCCACGGTTATCGTATGTAATATTTGCATTATTGTCAACATTAAGATTATCCGTGATAATATGGTCGTTACCGCCGCCAATAAGCATTGCAAGAAGATTCTTCTGAACCACATTTTGATTTACCGTCACACCCGATGTTTTATCATCCAGATAAATTCCGACAACCGCACCACCACTCAATCGTGAATCTCTTTGATTATCGTGAACATAGTTTTTCTCAATAACAAGACCTCTGTTGTGCGTATATGTACCTCCGAAATATATTGCGCCGGCATCAAAACACTCTCTGTTTGTGTCATACACTTCATTATAAGCAACCAATGTGTCAACAGCAAATCCCAAAATACCGCTGTGCGGAACATTATGAATTCTGTTATTCAAAACACTTACTCCTATAACATGATTCAGTCGTATTGCTTCACAGGTTGCCGCCTTTATTCTGCCGCAATTATATATATCATTATCTTTTATAATATGATTGGAACGAACCATATTCTTGATATCGGCATACTTCGGACCGTCAGTGTAGAACATCACACCTACATATCCTATATTTGAAATCTCACAAGACAATACCTGACAATCATAACCGTTATAACAGGTTATACCCATTCCTCCGATGTTAGTGAAAACACAATCATCGATAACAATATTTTTAGAGCTTGATATTGATGCTCCGTCGCCTCTGCCGTTTTCAAACTTTATACCCTTAAATACGATATTTTCCGCAGAATTGAATTTTAAGAAGCTATCCGACAAAACAGTAATTTTCATTGATTTTGAGAGATTTTTATCCGGAGAATAAAAATATATTTTACTGTTTTCTCTGTCAAAATAATATTCACACGGAGCATCCAACTCCTGCGGCAAATTATATACAAAGAATCGTGACTCGGCATTAAACGGACTTAAATTTCCTTTAACGCTGATTGCATTTTTCACTGCATCAACGCCGAACATCTTTGTAAATGTATATCGATAGCCCCAGCTTGAATCCTGTACCGCAACAGGAACATCTGAAAGACCTTCCCAGCGTTTTACATCAACAGCGTCTTCGGACAATTGCAAAAGCTTAACCTGTTCCAATCCACTTCCGTTATTCGATAATACACTCGATACCGTAAGATAATCGGCATTTGGATATCTTGCCATATTCATTACCGCATCATCATATATAAACTCCGAATAATTAGACTCTGCATAGGTTGTTCCCAATGCATTGAATACTTCCGAACCCGGCAATTTTCCGAACTCCTTAACACCTGTTTTGGACAAATCGATTTCCCATACTGCTCCCTGTGACGCCTTTGGAACTTTTGTTTTCACAGTTTCATCTTCCAATCGCTTTGCCATATTTTTCTTTATTGTTTTTGCACCTGATATTACTACATTTTCTCCATTATATGCACAGAATGTAACAGGATTTTCCTTTGTACCGCTGTCTCGGCTTGAAAACTCCAACCCCTTGGTCAGTTCGTATTCGCCCTCTCTTATATAAACGGTCACCTTTTCATTTTTACTGCTGTTTGCCGCCGCAGTTTTAGCTGATTGAATATCATTAAAAGGATTTTCAAAACTTCCGTCTCCGCCGTTTTTCGCCTTAATATCGACAAAAATTGCTTTACCCTCACCGATAACAGGCTTTTCATCTTCATTTTCCGACACAGAAACATCCGATGCTTCGACCGAATCCGTCACATTTGATTCTGCTTCTTCCGCCAAAACACTTATTTGAGAAAAAAGCATTGATACCGTCAACAAAAACAGTATAATTTTTTTCATATTGCATCTCATCTCCTTTTGGTTTAATGCTTTAGCTTATTTTCTTATAACCAATATTTCCTGGGTTGTCACATAAGTCTGCTTTGTCTTTACATAATCTCCCGGTTGAATATCACTGAAATCAATCACCTGAATTTTCTGTCTGTTACCGCTTCCCGAAAGCAAATAAACATTTGTTCCGACATCACAAAGTGCTTTTCTTAAATAGCCGTCATCATATGCCTTTATATAGACAGACCATTTTCCGACATCGGTAACAACTCCGTTGTGATTTAATCTGTATGATGTTGATGTTTGTTCTGTAGCTCCTAAAGGCTTTGCATAAAAGCTTCCCATATATCCCGGTGCTGATTCATTCAAAACATCATGCCACAAGACTGTGAATCCCGAAATGTTTCCGGATAAATTTTTTGCTATCCATATAATATCACCTTTTTTCAGCTGATTTACCCGAATATTGGACAAATCGGCACGCTCTGTTACCGTATTTGACAAAAGGTCTGCATTTTCAAAATAATAAGAAACTTTATTTTTATTTTGGTAGCCCTCCAATTGATATCTTACTTCATCCATCTTATCGTCATAAATTTCATTTACCGAATCAACAATTATACCACCTTGGAACGCAAAAATATCGTCACCGACTTCCGTTCCCGTTGCAACATCATGAAGATTTGACGATTCTTTCATAACCACAACTTTCAAATCACAATCCTCATCGGCATCATATGCGGAAATATCATAATCTCCGTTTACGGAATTTGCATATGATGAAAAATCATCCCACTTTGTGCTCACTCTGTAAAGGTCATCTCTTGACAAATCACCCGGAATTGTTATAAATGTTGTTATATCATAGTACGCTCTGTACCAATGATACATCATATAACCGTGTCCCTGATATCCCTCCGGTATATCCTTTGTTCTGAATTCTCTTGTGAATATTGCTTTGTTTGCAACAGGTTCTTTTATCAACGATGCAATAGTTCCGTCAAAGGTGTCAACAGCAACATAAACAGTATCTATCTCCCCTGCGGAATTTGCCGAGTATTTAATTAACTGCGGCACAAATTCTCCATCCTTAAACAGCTCCGGAACCGTGCTTTTATCAACCAATTTTTCTGCATCTATTTTCTTTTTGTAATAATTATTTGTTGTAATACTTCCGTTTGTCCACTTTCTGTAAACATACACTTTTTCGGGCAGAATAACAGATAAATGAACACCGTTTGTATCAAATGCCTTGAAATATACCCTTTCAGTATCTTCATCCCATCCTATCTTTTTCAAAAAAGCATAAGTCACGCCCGAAGAAACAACTGCCGATGTGTTCACATATGCAACATCACCGTTCAAATCCAAACCGATTTCAAATACCGTGCCGTTATTCGGTATTACAACACTTCCTACAGAAATTGCAATTCCAAGCTCTTTTGAAATCTCATATTCTTCACCCTCAAAGATGATTTTGCTTGAATTTCCGCCATTTTTCTTACCTGATATTTTAGAATCAAGCGCAACAATTTTATAAAAATTGCATTTTGAATTATCAGGCGACATATATTTTATACTCTGCTTCGTTTTATATTTAACATACGGAGCGGCAACCATAATAACACTGTTATTTTTCAAATTCGAATAATCAATCAATTCTCCGTTTTGAATCATCTTATATGAACGGTTTGACAAATCAATTCTGTCGTGAAGTCCCATTGAATCATTCAGCAATTTTCCGTTTGTTGTCACACTTTCCACCGCATATGTAACATACAAATCGATTTTTAATATTTCATATTCCCCGTCCCTGTCGTTGTCTATAAACGAAAGCTTTCCGTTTGAAGGCATAAATATTGAACTGTCATATGTATCTTCAATAACGGCACCGTTGAAAATAAGTGTCATTTCGGGTTTAATATCAATATATTTCAATTTTTCTTTTTCATTATAGTAATCCAACCTATATGTCAGCTCGTTGAAATTTTCGATATTCTTTGCTTCAATCAAAAGCTCGCTGTTTTTCTTGAAATCAAGCTTTATTGCTTTACCGTTGCCTGCCTCATCATATATCGCTGTGACATAGTATCCGAGATATTCATATATATCCGCTCTGTCTTCAAAAAAGATAAGTGTTCCGTTCACCGAGATGCTGTTTTTCGACACTGCATCAGCTGTTGTTATCAAAGATGTAAATTCATTTGCCGAAACAATACCCGACACAAACATATAATTATAATATTTATAAAGTATCGGCTCTGTCGTGAATGCATAGCCCATTCTCATATTATCCGTAAATGTTTTTCGCATTGTATTGGTAAACAGGAGTTCATAAATTATATTTATCAACTCTCCTCTTGTTATTTCGGACTTTGAATTTCTGAAATATTTAGTCAAATCCGTTCCGTCGATAAGCGACATATATACACCGTACTTGTCACCGTCAAGAGCTCCGTAATTATCAAAGCCAAGCAAATTTGTCGCAATTATCAATGCTTCCTCTTGTGTTATGATATTATCCTCACGGTAAGTTCCGTCATCATATCCAAGAATTATCCCACCGTTAATAAGACTGCAAATCGCATTATATACCGAGCTTGTCTCGTTAATATCGCCAAACAAGAATTTCGGTTTTATTCCATCCGGGATTTCACCGCCGTTATATATGCTTGCGATAATTGCGGTAAATTCTCCTCTTGTAACGCTTATGGATGTATCAAAATCTTCACCGAAATCCATAATGCCCAAATCTTTTAAAAATTTATATTTTTCACGCTGTTCATCAGACTTTTCCAAAACAGTTTGCGGATAGAGTGATACTTTTTTATCATTTTCCTCCGATTTCTCCGGCACTTTTTCATCTTCCGGCGATTGCGTTTCTTCCTGCTTCGGATTTTCATTCTCATCCTTTTGGGCGTTTTCTGTCAATTCATCAACCTTATCCTTCAATGCCAGATTATATTCATCTATAGTTGCATAATCCTCGGATTTGATTGTTTCTTTAGCTAACGCTGTATAATAGTCATAATCTGTTTTGTAATCTTCTCTTTTGATTTCCGCAAAGGAACTTATCTGAAAAGACATAAACGCACAAATCAAAACTATTGGCACAATCTTCCATATCTTTTTCATTTATATGCCTCCTTTATTTATACTGCAAAAGTCCGTAAATAAGCTTGGCGGTTTCTGCCCTTGTAATGTTGTTTTTGGGAACGAACATATTGGCATACATACCGTTTATAATCATACTTTCTCTCAATATTTCGACCGATTCAACCGCCCATTCCGAAATACTGTCCTTATCATCAAACGGATATATCGTTATAACATCATCAAGATAAATTCCCTTTGCTTCAGCCGCTCTGCATATCATTGTGGCTACAGCTTCACGGGTTGCCGGTTCTCCGACTCCGAACAAATTATCTCCGATACCGTCGATTATACCGTGCTGATATGCGATTTTTACATAATTGTAATACCAGCTGTTCTCATCAACATCTCTGAATTTCGGAATTTCACCTTGTGTTTCTTCAAGATTTAATGCAACAACAATCATTTTTGCAATTTCTTCTCGCTTAACATTGTTATTTGGAGCAAATTTTCCATCTCCGACTCCGCTTATAATTCCTTGAGCGTACAATGCATTGATAAATTCTTTTGCCCACTCTGCAGATGTCAAATCTGAGAAAACATCAACCGTTGATGAATCAACATACCAATCCGGTGTTTCCTCCGGCATTGTGCTGGGAGGTGTTTCAAAAATTGTTTCATCAGGTCTCGGAGAAGGTACGTAAGAACCGCCTCCGTTGCCATCGAAATGTCCACCATCGGATGAAGAATTTGTAATATTCTGAATTCTTAATTCTTCCTGTGCCAAGTATTCATATAATGCAATAGCTTCCGAAACAGTATTTTTAGATTTTACCTGTTGCAGAAATGTAGTATTTACATTATCCTTTCCGGTATCTGTCAGCTGTTCATAATCAGATTTATCGACTATTGCGGTTTCCGGGAATTGAGCAAATGTCGTAAGCACAATATTTTTATTGCCTATCGTCTTTAATTCCGTCATTATTACACCTTGCTTAAAATTATCCGCAAACTGCTGTAATGTGGCACTGCTCTTCAAATAATTTGCAACAAGAGCAACTTTTGCGTCACTCATATTCATAAATGCATTATGCACTGCCGTATCTTTCAGCGGCCATTCGTTTGCATCCTGTGCCAACCATTCCTTTAAGCCTGTCGGATTTTCCGCATTATACGCATATTCCAAAGCAACTTCAAACGCACTTCTTGCGGCTTCAAGCGTAAATTGATCTCCAAGCGATGTAATTTTGGATAGCATAAAATTATACACAAACTGTTTATTTGCAAGATTATTGAAACGCTTATCTATCAATCCGAGTCTGTTCTGTGCAAATGCAAAATTCGATTCTATTGTAGTTTCATCCGAACCCTTCAATCTTGCCATCGCATCATTGATTATATTAATATCAGTGTAATTAAATTCTTTCACAAATGCTTCCCCATCAGGCATATTCACAATTATTTGATAAAGACCGTTCAATCCGTCCATTTTAAACGAATAGCTAAAGCTTCCGTCAGCATTTGTCAATATTTCTTCACAGCGATAATATATATCATTGAAATTTGAATCCGTTGCTGTTTTATAATCCTTATATTCATCGCTGAAATCAGCAACAGGCTTTACAATTCTCACAGTAACGGGAACACCCTGCATTTTTCTTTGATTAAATCCGCCGACATAAAGTGTATTGACTGCATCTTTCAGCGTAACATTAACAAAACTGCTTGTTGACGGTGTTACCGCATTACCCGCACTTTTTGTGTTCATCAATTTTCTGTCGTATGATTTAATTTTTTCACTATTCACACTGTTCCAAAAATATATTTCGGCATTTGCGAAATTCTCGGTAACAGCTATGCTTTCCGGGACAGGCGTTTGATCCGTCATTGAGATTTTCTTTGATACCGTTTCAATAATTTTTCCGTCAGAATCAAATGTACTCATTACAGCATATATCGAAACAGTTCCCGAAGTATTGTTTTTAATATTAAAGGAATAAGTTTTATCTGTTAGAGTAATATCCGAAACCGTCACATCATCCTCCGATGTCTTAAAGGAAATCGTATAGGCATTTGCAAGCATCATAGGTCTTGCCAAATCCACACCCGGTGACATCAGGCTTTGTTCAACTTTGATTGCATAGTTTGTGTTATATTCAAGTGGAAATTTAGGTGTGACCGTTATTGTTTTACCATCAACTTCAACATTGGCTTCGACCTCTGTTCCTCCGCCACCGGCTATTTGAGTTGCCGATCCTTTTTTTAGCTTTATTTTTTTTGCGGCACTTACCGAGTCAATCGGATATTCCGACTTAAAGGTCAATGCTGTCGTTTTTCCGTCTTGTCCTGTCGGTGCAATTGTACCTTTTGACGGAGCTGTTATATTTCCGGCTCTGGCTTCGATGGTATTTTTTGTTTCTCCCGTATATGTCCACTTGTTTGTGAGCATTGTAAAGTCACCTTTAAACATTGCAGCTTCCATTCCGGTAAGATAATTAAGACCGGATTCACGCACTGTTGCCGCAAGCATCAAATTTCCGTCCAAATACATCTTTAATACCCATTTTTCGTCATCTTCCGTGTCTATGTAACATACACCTGCTGCCTGATGCCATCCGTAACTTCTTGCATATTCAACCGATTCAAAAGAAAATGCTTCCGGCTTATTTTCATTTGTTATATAATAATTAGGATTATACTTTGATGCTCTCAAATATATTGGATAGCCTGCCGGTATATATACCATTCTTCCCTCACACTGCAAATCATCGAAAAACCATATTGAAAACGCCTCGGTATATGGAGACACTGCCACCTGATTATTAACTTTTTTATACACCGTTTGATTTGTGTAGCCGAACGGATCTGTCACAGTATCACCGTAACTGGTTGAATATGGAGTTCTTTCCGATTCGTAACAAGTCGCAATCATTTTCTTTGTTAATTTTTTATCTCCGTTGCTGTATGTAACCACAATTGTTGATGAACCGTATTTTTTACCTTGCATTCTTCCCTTTGTGCTTCCGCTGTTTGAAACCTCCACAATGTCAGGTGACAAAGATTCATACGACAGATATTCGCTTTTTCTGTCGATTGCCAAAACATTATGCTTCTCATCAAGAAGATTAACCGTTATAAATTGGTTTGTGTTTTTTTGCATATAAGCAACGGTTGCCGATAAGTCAATTTCTTTAGCGGCTTCATAATTTGTTGTCGGAGCATCCTTCACCTGCAAAGTTATATTCGGAAGCTCATCGGATTGAGACTTTTCGCTTTTGTTTTCAACGACCGTTATCTCATTCACTTCATCTTCTTCGTTTTCGGTTTGGTTGTCTTCAGTGTTTTTTTCGTTGATATACGACTCACCTTTTTCTTCATCCTCGGTATCGGTTTCGGCTTTGATTTCAACATCTTCTTCCGATTCATCACTTTGATTTTCAACCGTTTCTTCCGCTGTTATTTCCGTTTTGATAATTTCGCCAATGTTTCCCGTCTCTTGTGCAAATACAGCTGTTGACATACACAACGAAATTAACATACAAACAATACGCTTATACATTCTTTTTCCTCCCTCTCTAACGATGAAATTTTATATCAATGACACAAAAAAAGCTTTTATGACAATAAATATTTTTATTTTTGATTATCCCATTTATCAAAAACAGGAGTTGGGCAATTTGGTTCCCAAACATATATTTCCTTAACTTCACCGCTCACAGTGATATTTTGGCTCCATTCTTTTCCGAAAGAAATTATTGCCGGAATAATTTTTGCCTCTTCCAAAACACCAAGTGATGTTTTACCTGAAGCGATAACATCCACCTTTTTATCATTCTTATATGTCGAAGATATTGTTACCGTGAGCGAACCATCATCATTTTCCTTAACCGTTCTTTCAAGTTTTTCCTCTCCGACCGCAAAAGTCAACAATGTTTCTGTCGTGTCAAAACACTGTCGGCGTTCATCGATTGCCGCGATTTTAGCATAATACACACCGTCATCCAGCTCTACATCAAGGAAATTATTATACACTGTCTTATCTACAATGCTGTTTGCAAAATCCTTATTATCCGCAATCGTCACCTTATATTTTGTAATTCCGTGTGCATTGTTCCACACCATTGTGAACTTTCCGTCATTCACGGTATCACCGTTTTGCGGATATACCGCCTGTACCGAATTGACAGTGCTTGTCAATGTACTTCCTATATTCGTCAGCGAATATTCCGGCATTTTATTCACAAGGGTTTCCGTTTGCATCTCATCTGCATATTCCTCCAAATTGCCGCTTAACCCCGATGCAAGATGCTTCACATCTTTATTGGTTTTATATTCAATATCAAACCAATTCTCTCTTCTTTCGTAATCATCAGTTTTAACAAATACATTATCTTTGTATATGAAATTCTTCGGAATGCCCAATGTCTTGTAATAAACTTTTGATACACCGTTAAATGTAAGTTCATGAAAATCACTTTCTTGGGAATTTCGGATTTCATCAAGAAATTCGCCAAATCCCCTATATTTTTCTCTCCATAACATCTCATTGATAGTTCCGTCTTCAATCTTATCAAGAATTGAAGCCTGTATCTGTTCTTTGGATGGGCTTCTCCACCCTCCGACTCCGGTTGCATCATTTGTGTAGTTCAAAAAGCCGCTGTTTATAATCATATTACCGCTGAATGTATTGTCTCTTCCCGAACTGAACTGACCTGTATAGCGATTATCCTTGATTATGTTATTTGTAACTTCAACACCGCTTATAATATCATCACAATAGAACGGGAAAACATAATCATACATATCATGCAAGAAATTGGAATCAATAACAATACCTCTTTGATCGTATGTTGCTCCGCAATAAATTCCGCCTGCATCTGCGGTTTCTCTCACAACCTCATAAACATCATTGTGATGAATATTTACATCGCATCCGAAAACTCTAATTCCCTGATGATTTGACCCGTGTACGGTGTTATTTGCTATTTCCGTACCTATTCCGTTTACAAATATTCCGGGTTTGTGTGTTGACTTCCAATTACTGTAATCGTATATGTGATTGTTTCGGATGATGAAATCTGCCGGCTTTGTTATATCCTTTTCTCCGTTCAACACCTGCCCCTGCATAAGAAATATTCCCGCTGTGCCTATATCATAAAGCTCACAATTTTGCACCTTTATGTTTTTAGCCTGCATCATATGTATTCCCGAGCCGCTGACACCGTGAACCGTAACATCGTCAATCAATATGTCGCTTACATTTTTCGCAACAATCGAAGATGACCTTGTATATTCAAAATCAATGCCCTCAATTGAAATACCTTTGGTGTTTATCATCTTAATAAACGGATTTTCATTTGACACAAAATCAATTCCCGTAAATCCGTTCAGCGGATAGTAATATAACTTCCCGAAATTATCAATGTACCACTCACCTGCCGTATCAAGTTCTTCCGGGATGTTATACACAAAGAAATCACCGTTTGCGTATGCTCTTGTCGAAGTTCCCTCAAAATTTATTTTTTTGTTTTCAACATCTGTTCCCGTGATACGATTTCTTGAAATGTCATATCCGCTTAAACCATGGCTGTATAGATATGCATTTTCCGCATTTCCCCATAGTGCAAGCTTTTCAACATCATCAAATCCTCCCGGCTCGGAAGATGCATTGAATCTTGCCTTCTTTTCTCCGTTCGGATATCTTGCCAATGTTTGAAGCACATCATTTTGATATACCTGATAATAGTATTTCTTCTCCGCATCAAACGGCAGTCCTTCGTCGTGGTTGGTACAATCTGTGATTAAATCAAGATTCAAATAACCCAAATCCGCAACCATAAGCTTACCTTTGACACTTTCGGGGAAGTTCAATCCGTCAAAATCTTTCACGAGTTCAAATTTATCGGCAGAAATAAATGTATCTCTTGTAATTTTCACCTTTTCTGTGCAATATGCTTTTATTGTCAGATTTTCATTTTCGGAATCAAGCAAAATTGTATCTTCTGTTCTGTAAGTACCGCCATGTAAATAAATAGTTTTATGAACTATTGATTTTTTCTCCGAAATTTCAATCGCTTTTTCTATTGATTTGACAGGCTTCAAAGCAGTACCGCTGTTATTGTCGTTACCGTTCGGCGATACATACACACCGAACATTGTGCCGGCTATTGTATTATCATAATCCTTACAATCGTCTTTTCCGATAACAACAAGTCCCGTAGAATCCGATATGTATTTATCATCTGTAACGGTTGATAATTTTACATATTCGGAATTGCCCGAATATTGAATTTGGGCTTGCTCCAAAATTTCTTTAGGTATCAAAATTTCACCGTTCTCAATATACGGAGCCTTTGAAGCTTCGTTTAACTGTCCGTTTATATAATAAACAGGGCTTTGCACACTAAACAGCAATCGAGCATTTAAAGCATCGGCAAAGCTTTCTCCGTTTGCAATCACATAATATAAATTATCTTTTTCACCGCTAAATGGGTTTGTAAGATAAATATTTCTCGCCGCCGCCTGTTTGCCCGATGTCAACAAATCACTGTATTTACATTCAAAGTTTCCATCCTCCGAAACATGGATTTCATTCATATACACAAGACCATCCAAGCTTTGTTTTAAATCGCTGTAGTTTACATCAGCCTCTGTAACAATCAAATTAATTGAAAGAGGGTCATATTTGTTATAAACAAAATCATCAACATAACCTTCGACTGTTACCGTACCGGTATCATAATCAATTATAGGTTCATATATTTTCATTTTATCTGTATCCGTTTGTGCAACAGCAACAGTTTTTACAACATTTACATTGGATAAAACAATTCCAATAGTCAATATTGTTGATAATATTTTTTTCATAATATTAACCTCAACTCTTATATCATCTTTTTTGTGCGCAGTTCGGGAAATCCCGAACTGCGCACAAAAATAAATTATTAAAATTCAATTTTGTCGATTAATGGTACCAAATTATCATAGTTATCCCAAACAAATATGCTCATTTTATACTCTTCGTCATTTTGAATTTCGGGAATTTCAACATTTTCAACCTTTATGGTATCAATGTTTCCGACATTAACTATTTTTTCTGCTTTAGCCGCTGTAACAAGCTTCATATCATTTCCGCTGTAAATCACAACCGTAGC
Organism: uncultured Lachnospiraceae bacterium; assembly: GCA_964530315.1. Lineage (GTDB taxonomy): Bacteria > Bacillota > Clostridia > UBA1381 > UBA1381 > RGIG1988. The sequence goes on along the minus strand of CAZGZZ010000005.1, from coordinate 16,561 downwards.
TGTAAATTCTTGTTCCGGAATTAAATCGTTGTTGTTTAAAACATCAAGATAAACATTTGCATTCAAATTACCGTTTGCAATGTCATCACTTGTTATATCGTTTTCATTTCCGTCAGCGTCAACAGCTTTAACAGTTAAATTGTTGTAATCATATTTCTTTTGGAGTGCATAAATTTCAAAATCTTTAACAGACATTGATACATCACCACTTCTTGCTCCCTCAAGGAAATACATACCCACTCTTCCGAGCTTTTCAATTCCTACATTTGTTTTATCCGCATAAATGGATGTTCTGACTGTTTCTGTGCTTTCCGGTCCGTCATTCACGCTGAGCGTAACCGTCGCATTATTTCCGAACTTCCAATTATTTATATCAACAACATAACAAACCTCAACCCAATTGTTAACCATATCGTTAATATTCAAAAGGTCTATGCTGCTCGTTGTTGATGTTCTTAATTGCTGGTCATCTCCGTCACCACCTGCAATATGAGATGAGAACATATTGAAATATGAAATTCTCTCTGACCTCATAAATGGGGTCAGATACACATTTTCATTACCTGCATAAAGATTTGATATCGGTCTTACAAATTTTAAATCACTTTGAGGCATATCTCCAAGCTTTGCTTTATACTTGATAACATATCTGTCTATCACTCCCGATTTAGGTTGACCTTCGTTAGTCTGCGGATCTATAGCGTTCAGATAGTTAAGCATCATATAATTTTTCTTTGTGTTTGTAGTACCGTCCGAAAGCGATGCTTTCTTTGTTAAAACCGCAGCACCGTCCTCAATTTTAGACTCGAATCCGTCTGCATTCAAAACATAGTTCATTCCGTAGTCTGCAACTGATTTTGTGTTATCCGCAAATGAAATATATCTGCTGTCCAAAATTTCATATTTTCTTCCCATAAGATCCGTTATTGATGAATCTGCCGCCGTTTTATAATTGAAGACCAAATTGTTCGGCATTTCGTCTCCGTCTTTAAACGCAACATTTTCGCCAACCGTCACAACATACTCGGCATTCTTTTCAAGAAGTCCGCAATCAATTGTAATCTTTCCGTTCTTTTGTGAAATTTCAGGTGTGACAGCTTCTCCGCCACAAGTAACAGCAATTTCATCTTCATTTGTGATTTCTTTACCGAAATCTATAGTGAATTTAGTTTCAACGGGAACATCAACAGCACCGTTTTCAGGCATTACACTGATTTTAACCGGTTTTGTCAGTTCTACAGAATACATCTCATCATAGTAAGTGTTGTATGTCTCAACTTGCTTTTCCTGCTCGGTGTAAATGGGATTTCCTTCCTCATCTGTTCCGATTTGTACGGTTTCCGTCACCGTTTTAGTTCCTTTTTTGGTTGTTAGTGCCATAGAATTAATCATAGAATTGTAGCAAGTTTCGGTATAGATATCAGTGTCCAAAATAACCTGTCCGTCAATATAAAATGTTGCGTGAATGTTCTTATCCGGATTCAGGAATTTTGCATTTTCCGTTATCAATGTGAGCTGATGCCAGCCTTTGGTTCTTTTAATATCACTTACTTTTCTGTAATTTGCATCATTCAAATCATCACACGCATAATTCTGTGAGCCTATAACAGCGTAAAAATCACCCTTATATCCGATTTGAATACCTTGTGTAATATTATTCTCAGCATTTGAGAAAGTCACGAATGCACTGTTCCAATTTCCCATATCGTCATAGAACCATACATTTGTTACTCTTTCTTTTGACTGCCACTTCATATACTCCAGGTTCCAAGCCGCAACTTGAATACCGTGGAACCAAAATGACGACATATTATTCTGGTCTGTGGGAGACATTACGGTATGCTCCTCATTTTCCGGGTCTGTGTTCTGTGTGTGTCTGGTTGCGAGATTTGAACTTGTGGCATACATAACACCGTCATCAATCAAGAGGCTGACAGCTTTATCCTTGCCTGTTTGTTCATATTCTTCTTCGGGATATCCCTCATACCAATTTGTATTACCTGTCACAGGATCTTTCCAAGGGCTTTCTTTTACATTGGTAGGATTGTCTCGACCATCCTTAAAACTGTCAAAAACAGTGATAAGTACGCTGCCTTTTGCTTTCAAATTCTTGTCTGCATCATAGACATTTGCGGTTACAACCGTATATCCGTAACCTGCCGTTGTGAAGCTTCCGTCAGTGTTGATGCTTGAGATTACCGAAGTATCATCAATTTCATATACAATGTTTCCGTCATCGTATGTATCGATTGTGTAGTTAACCGGTGTTTCAACAATTGTTCCCGAATCCTCATCAACGGAAATATTTGTAACAGTAAATTTACCCTCAAGCGTTCCCTGTTCTCCCTTACTTGAAAAGTATGTTTTTGTTCCGGCAAAATTAACAGTGCCAAGATTGGATTCAGATGCATTAGCTGATGCAGTAACAAATAATGACACCATCATAGAAATTGTCAGAATTGCAGAAATAATTTTTTTCATAAAATTTCTCTCCTTTTTAATTTTTGTATGATTGCGTGTGAATTAAATTTGTGTGTATCGAAGATTTTATGCCTCGATGCATAAAATGGGGTATTCTTCAATTATATACTTATATGAATTGTTTACTTTTGAGTTTTTGCATATTCATCAAGCTGTCTTTGTACTTCATCCAATATATTTTGAGCTCCGGCTTTCATCATTCTTTCCTTATATTGAGGAAGAACCTTTGCATAATCCGTTGACCCGTTGAAAATATTTTTAAATTCGCTCTCAACAGTTTCGCATTGTGACAATTCCATCTGAACTTTTGATGTGTCAAATGCAAATCCGTATAATCTCGACGGAACAGCTTCTGCATTAATCTTCTTTGTCTGTTCCCAAACATCGGCATCTTGACCTTCCAAAATATATGCATTGAATTGATTTCCGATTGCCCATGCCTGATTCAAATAATATCCGCTTTCTTCATTCTGTTTTATGTGTTCTTCATCAACCCATTCATAATGCTTTCCCTCAATTCCGAAGCAGATAAGATTAAACAATTCCGTGTTGGTCTGAAGTTCATTAATCAATTTTATCGATTCAACCGGATGCTTTGTGTTTGCACTGATTGCCCACATTGTTCCTGTAGCTCCGCTCGCTTGAATTTCTGCATGATCGTTAAGAAGTATTGCAATATGCTCTCCTCCAAGCTGTACAGACTGTGACTTTTCAAAACCCGGTTTCCATCCTGTATGTGTTATAACATATTTGTTTGCTTTAAAATCGCTGCTGTCATCTATACACGATGCTATATCCTGTCTGATGTAGCCCTTTTGGAACCACTCTCTAACCTTTTTCAATGCATCCTCATATCCCGGCTCATCCCACTTAAAGACTGCCTTGTAGTTTTCGGTATCCGATGCATCAAGGCTTACACATGACACTATTGTCGGATATTTTATTCCAATCGGTCCCTGCGGTCTGTACGGATACACATCGGGTTCGTTTTCTTTTATTTTTGCCAAGAACGGTTCGATATCCTCAATTTCTTTTATTGAGTCAACATCAAGATTGTATTTATCTACCCATTTTTTATTTAATGTCAATGCAGGAATCGTTCCGATAATCTGCTGATTGGGAACTGCATAGAGCTTACCGTCTATTCTTGCTCCCTCCCACCAATAATCCTCCATTGTATCCCAAAGATCAGGACAATTTTCATTAATCAAATCGGTTATTTCATAATAAGAGCCGTTTTTCACTGCCTTATCATAAGGATTCAACCAACTTGATGTAAAGCACAAATCAAATTCTTCGTTTGATGCAAGCTTCATATTCATTTTTTCCGTATAAGCACCCGAATCTATGAATACAAGTTCCATCTTTGCACCAATCTTATCAGCCAAAATTTCATTTGCCTTATCATTGACAAGCTGTAAATCATCAATTCTTCCCGCCATATTCGCCATATAAACCTTTAATGTCGGAATATCGCCGTCCGCACTTTGATTTTTTTTGCAACCTGTTGCCATTGTCGCAAACATCGTTGACAACAGCATAATTGAAATTATTTTCTTTTTCATTTTTTTTACCTCCTGATTATAACATTTACTTAACAGCAGTGCCTTGTTTTCTCCCCCCTTTATAAGCATCTGCAAAAATTAACTTAACCTTTAACCGAACCTATTACCATACCTTTAACAAAATATTTCTGGAAGAACGGGAAGATAAACAACGCCGGTCCCGTAACAACAAACATCATTGCCATTCTTGCCGTTTCTCCGGGAACCGCCGACACAGCCATATAATTCTGTGCATTCTCCTTTGTCAGCAATTCCATATTTAGCATTATCCTCTGCAGCAAATATTGCAAGCTTATAAGCTCCGTTCTGTCATTAATATATAACATTGCTGTGTACCAATCGTTCCATTTACCCAAAAATGTTTGCAGTGCAAGAGTTGCAAGCACCGGTTTTGACAGCGGTATCATAAATGTAAACAAAATTCTCCATTCGCTCGCTCCGTCCAAAACTGCCGATTCAATCATCTCTTCCGGAACAGCCTGAAATGATGTTCTTATATAGAATATATTCCACGCACTGACCAATCCGGGAATTATATAAACCCATATCTTATCATCAAGATGAAGATATTGTGTATATAGCAAATATGTAGGAACCAATCCTCCTCCAAACAAACAAGTGAAGTAAAAATAAAAGTTTAATGTTGTTCTGAACCTATATGTTTTTCTCGACAACGGATACGCCATCAATGAATTGAAAAAAATCATTCCGAATGTTCCTAATATCGAATAAATTGCCGTTACCTTGTATGCATCCAATATGCTTTTCGGATGTGCAAATACATATTTATAAGCTGTCAATTCAAAGTTCTGCGGAATCAGTTTATATCCATACTTTAATACATCCTGCTCATTTGAAAACGATACTCCGAGACATAAAAGCAATGGATATAATGTTACCGCACACATTAAAATAAGTATAATATTTAATACAATTTGACTCGTTTTTATTTTCTTCTTATTCATTATTCTGCCGTTCCTTTCATTTAGAATAAGCTTAGCTCTTCATCATATTTTCTTACTATAAAGTTGGTTATATATACAAGTACAAATCCAACAACGGATTTCAAAAGCCCTACCGCACTCGATAATTTCATATCGCCTATAACTCTCATAGTTCTGTATATGTAAGTATCTATTACATCCGTTGTTCCGTAAAGTGCACCCGAATCACGAGTCAATTGATAGAATAAACCGAAATCGGAATTGAATATTCCTCCTATTGCCATTATGAGCTGAAGCACAATAAGTCTGGACAGCATCGGCAATGTAATATGTCTTATTTCCTGCATTTTCGTTGCACCATCAATTCTTGCCGCCTCAAACAATGATGAATCTATGCCCATCAATGTAGCATAATATATGATGCAACCCATTCCGACACCTTTCCAAATATTGGCAACACTCAATATTGCCGGCCAAATCGAAGGTTCATTATAAAATTGTATTCCCTCCATACCAACGGCTTTCAGCATATTGTTTATCATACCGTATTGCGGTTGCAAAAAAGCATATACTATATATCCGACAGTAACCCACGAAATAAAATTCGGAGTTATCAATATGGTTTGATATGTTTTTAAAGCTTTTCTGCTCATCAGCTCATAAAAAACAATTGCCAATGCTATCTGTGCAAGCATTGAAGTTATGATAAGCAATCCGTTAAGACCGATTGTATTTCTGACAAGTCTTAAGCAATCATTTGATAACACAAAAAATTTGAAATTATCAAATCCTACCCACTTACTTCCCAATATTCCATCGGCATATCTATAATCCTTAAATGCTATAAGCAGTCCGGGTAATGTACAATAACAAAATATAAATGTATGCAATACCGGCAATATTGACATTTGTATCCATTGCCATTCCCGTCCTCCGACTTTTTTTCTTTTTTGAAAATGAGTCACATCAGCTTTTTTTAATTTCATCTTTTTCTCACTCTTTCTTTTAATCGTACTTCTATTTTATTATAACACCCGCAATTTTTCATTAATACTACTATCGTCAGTTTTTATAAAACATTTTTCATTTTTTCTTTACGAATTTTGATTTTTGATGTATAATTACATAGTAAGAAAGAGAAAATATTCAAGGAGTGATTATGTGTATTACAGTTTAATTATTATTGATGATGAATTAAATCAATTGAGACAACTAAAAAATATGCTTGATTGGCGTTCTCTCGGATTTGAAATTTCTGGATTGTTTCATAATGTATCGGATGCCATGGAATTTTTAGAAAATAACAATGTATCCGTAATTCTCTCCGATATTAAAATGCACGGTTCAAACGGCATAGATCTTGCAAAATACTGTTATTATCATTATCCTGCAACCAAAATCATTTTTATGAGTGCTTTTAAGGATTTTGAATATGCACAGCAAGCATTGAAATACAGCGTTTTTTCTTATATGCTCAAGCCCTTGACTGTAGATCTTATTACAAGCGAATTTTCAAAGCTGTATAATGTTCTTTCACATTCAAACGCTCTTTCCAAGGAAAGTCATTGGAACAAAATACCAGAAAAGGCTCATCAGCTGTTTTATGACTTTTTGACACAACATTCCGATGTGTTCAAAACAGCGGAAATGCTTAAATCTTCGGGCATTAATATCAATCCGAATGATTGCCATGCCGCAATTATTTCGGCAAAAATAATAGATTCTTCAAAATATTTTTCAAATTTGTGGTATCACGGAAAAGAAAGACTGATAACCGCTCTTGCACGAATTATAAATAATGAAACGCCCATATGCTATTGCGTATTGGCAAATTTTGTGTTCGATAAATTTGATATACTTGTATTAAGCAAACCCAATATCGATATGAAAACATTCAAAAGATATATTTACGATTATACCGAACAGCTTCAGGATACTCTGTTCGATATTTTATCTATGTCTAACACCATAAATATCACTTGCATAACCGAAAATATCAAACAAATAGAAGAATTTTCAACCGTCAAGAGCATTTCGATTTCCGACGAAACTTTTGATGAAACGCTCAAATATATACACGACCATTACAACGAAGATTTGTCTATTACAGAAATTGCAACAATATCAAATTTCAATCCGAAGTATTTCAGTACATTATTCAAGAAAAAAACCGGAGTAACTTTTGTTGACTATCTTGCAAACATAAGAATTGAACAGGCAAAAAAATTGCTGACAGAAACTGATTTAAAGGTATCCAATATTTCCACAATGGTCGGATATAATTATAATTCTTATTTTTCAAAAATTTTCAAAAATATAACAGGTTTACTCCCCAACGAATACAGATTGAAGCACAAAATAAATTAGGAGGCTGTAGGCATATGAAGGGTATGCATTTTATCTCGGATAAATTTATTAAACAATATAAGCAAAACAGTTTGTTTACGCAATACTTTGTTCATTTTTCAATCGTTGTATTGATTCCTGTCATTTTATTATGTGTTTTATCCTATACCTTCTTTACAAAAACACTCGTCAGAGAAATAACCGATAAAATTGCCCTAAAGGCTATGCAGGCAGCCGTCACCTATGATGATGTTTTTGAAAAAACAAATATTCTCTACAATCAAATAAATATCAGTGATGATATAAATTATCTTTTTCGCTTGAATTCTCTCGATGAAATAGGTCAATATATTCACAATCCACTTGACAATATCAAAAAAATAACATACAATTATTCTCTAACCATCCAAGGTCTGAAAAGCATATATATCTACAATCCGAAAACAGACTATGTGTTTGCTTTCTACGGCAACACCGGAAATTATCTTGACAAATTCTCCGATAGATATTGGTATGAAAAATACACCGATAACAACAATGAAAATTACATTGAATTTACTCAAGACGAAAAAAATATTATTTTTTGCTATAACATACAAAAAACATCCCCAACTCCGGGAATTCTTACCGTTATATTCGATAACACATTGATTAACGATACATATATTAACCCTGAGGAGGATGAAGAGATACATTTTTCATTTGAAAACGACTTTTCAACCTTTGAACCGACACAAATCCAAACCATCTCCGGTTCTATGCATGAGGTTTCGGTTTCTTTGTCGAATTATCCTGCAATTTTAAATTTCAGGACAGCCGCAAAAACTTTCAAAAAAGCACAAAAAATTTATTATTTTGCTTATTTGCCGTTAATTGTTTTTGCAATTCTTTTTTCATTATTGCTCGCTTACTTATACTCAAAAAAGCAATATAAAGCCATTATCAAGCTTATTTCGGCAATAGAAGAACCTACAATATTCAAGGACGAAAAAAATGCAAGCGAAATATCATATCTCATAACCGCTTCGCAATCCTTGCACACAAAAATCAGTGATCTCGAAGACACACTTGCAAAAAAAGTTGCAAATCTTCAAAAAGCACAGTCTCTGGCTCTGCAAAACCAAATCTCTCCGCATTTTATAATAAACACCTTGAATTTGATAAACACATCGATAATAAACGAGGTTGGTCACGATACCGAATCGGTAAAGCTGACACATTTATTATCTAAAATCATAGCCTCATCAACCGATAATACGGAATATATTATTCCGTTCACCGAAGAGCTCGATGCCGTAAAAAATTATGTGCATCTGATGCTTATAAAATACGATTTTAATTTTGATGTTTCGTTTAATATTTCAAATGAAGTATATCAATTATATACGATAAAACACATTATGCAACCGATACTTGAAAATGCTATCGAACACGGGATAAAGCCGTTATTTAATTCCAAATCCTGTGCCATAACAGTTAAGGTTTATATTGAAAACAAAAACAAGCTTGTTATGCAACTTAATAATAACGGAGAATCTATACCTCCCGAAAAGCTTGCCGAAATCAAAAAAAGCTTGATTAGCAAAGACATTTACACCAAAAGAAATATCGGTTTGAGCAATGTTGCCTACAGAATACGCCTTATATGGGGTGAAAAATACGGTTTGGATATTCAATCCAATCCCGAACAAACAACAATGACCATATCTCAACCGATTATAAGAAAAGATAATTAAACCAAAATCTTTGCAAATATTAAAAACGAAAGGATTTTTAACATGGCATTTATTGATGAAAAAAAGGAATATGAAATTTGTGATATGTATCCGAAGCGTCCTTGGATGAATTATCTTTGGAACGAAGAATATATCGCAATTATCGACCAATTCGGGTTCGGAAAAGGCAGAATTTCAGTCGAGAACAACTTTCAGCGTGATATTGTAAAGAATACCGACAGCAGAATTATATACATAAAATCTTCGGACAATGAGATAATTTCTCTGAACCGTAATTACAAAAATTTGAAATTTGACACCTTTAAAACAATAGTCGGAATAGGCTATTCCACAATTGTTTCCGCTTATAAGTGGCTTCATAGTGAATTCACAATAATTGTTCCGCACAAAGGAAAAAGAGAATGTTGGAGATTGGTTTTAAAAAACACCTCCAATGAAACAAAACAATTCGATCTCTATGCCTTTGCCGATTTGGATGTTGCAATCGGAGAGCATCTTTCTTGTACTTTCGGTGATTTTGACAAAGACCTAAACGGCATATATTTCCGTCATAAAGCATACGAAACACCAACCGACTATCACATTGTTCATCTTGCGGCAAGCTGTGATGTCGATGCGTATGAAACCGCAAAGAGAAGATTTATCGGAACATACGGAAATATCCTCGAGCCGGACGGAATTAAAGCTCAAAAACTTTCTTCAACCGACAATTCGTTTGATGCAGATACACAAGCTGTTTTGCAATCATATGTAACTCTTAACCCGGGCGAAGAAAAAACAATATATTTCACTGTCGGCGTTGAAAAAACATTGGATAATGCTGTTAAAAATTCAAAAAGCCTATTGTCAAGGGAAAGCTTTGATAACGAGTTGAAATTCTTATCACAGCAAACAGCCAAATATGACGATAAAATATATATACAAACACCCGATGATGAAGTAAACCGTTTTATAAACATTTGGCTGAAAAGACAGCTTGATTTGGGTAAAACCTGGGGTCGTGTATATAACAAGGGATTCCGTGATATAATGCAGGATATTTCGGGGTTTGTTCAGCTTGACCCTGATATTTGCCGTAATAAAATTCTTGACTGCGTACAATACCAAAAAGAAGACGGAAATACACTGCGTTCCTGGGTTCCACTCGACAGAAGAAATTATCGTGACGGTGCAACCTGGCTATTATCAACCGTTGCCGCATATGTAAAGGAATCGGCGGACAAATCCGTTCTTGAAGAAAAAGTCGGATATTTTGAAAGTGACATTGCGGAAACATTATTTGAGCACTGCATAAGAGCAATTGACTTTTTATACCGTGAGGTCGGCGAACACGGTCTTTGCTTATGGGGCGGCGGCGATTGGAATGACTCATTTGACGGTGCAGGCTTAAAAATGATTGGCGAGAGCGTTTGGCTGTCAATTGCAACCGTTAAAGCAACAAATGATTTCACAGAGCTTTTGAATTATCTCGGAAAAACCGATCTTGCAAGCACTTATATTTCAAAAAGAAATATAATGACCGAAAATATACATAAATTCGGTTGGGACAAAGATCATTTCATATACGGAATAAACGATTGGCATGAGCGTATAGGCTCTTATGACACGCCAACCGGTCAGATTTTCTTAAATCCGCAAACTTGGGCGGTTCTTGCACATATTGCCGATGATGAAAAGTCCCTTATGGATTTGGTTGAACGAGAGCTTTCATGCGAATTCGGATATGTTCAGCAAAAACCGTGCTATACTGCTCCCGATTCTCACGTCGGAAGAATATCATATTTCGGCAAAGGATTTTATGAGAACGGTTCGGTATATAATCACGGTGTTGCCTTTAAAATCGTTGCCGATTGTGTCGCAAGCCGTGGCAACGAAGCATATTCAACACTGAAAAAATTATTGCCGTCAAATCCCGAAAATAAAAATTCGGGTGTTGAACCGTATGCTCTTTGCAATATGTATTTCGGTCCCGAAAACGAATCGAGACGGGGCGAAGCACCTATGCATTGGATAACCGGAACAAGCAGTTGGGTATTCAGAGGAATTGTTGAATATATTATCGGTGTCAGAGCTGATTTTGATTCACTCATAATAGATCCGAAATTACCCGACAGCTGGGATAATGTGAATATTACACGAACATTCAGAAATGCAACTTATGATATCGAAATAAAACGAGGAACAAATAAAGGTATGCAAATTGATGATAATTCACCGATTGATTCAAACCGTGTGCCCGTATTCGACGATAACGCAAAACACAAAATATTGTTAATCATATAGTTGATTTCATCCTATTTTTTTATATAAAAGGAGTAATAATGGATATACAAAAAAATATAAGTAAAATGAGCTTAAAAGAAAAAATTGAACAGCTGTCTCAATTTATGCTTACACAAGACAATTACCAAGAAGTCAAAAATCGTCTTGAAAAAGAATGTATCGGCTCTTTTATTCTTGCTGATTCGGCAACCGCAGGAAATTCCGAATTAAAACCGCTGACTCTTAAACAAATAAATGAGTTGCAGGAAATCGCCGTAGAAAAACACGGAATTCCTCTTTTATTCGGACATGATGTTATTCACGGACATAAAATTTGTATGCCTGTTCCCCTCGCAATGAGTGCTTCATTTAACCCGGAGCTTGTAAAAAAAGGATATAAATGTATTGCGGAGGAATGTAAGAATGACGGTATAAATTGGAGCTTTGCTCCAATGTTGGATCTGTGCCGTGACCCCAGATGGGGCAGAATTATAGAATGTCCCGGAGAAGACCCTTATCTCGGAGAAAAAATGGCAGAGGCAGTTGTGAAAGGATTTCAGGGTGACGGTGATAAAATAAATATTGCCGCCTGTGCAAAACACTTTGTCGGATACGGAACCGCAGAGGGTGGAAGAGATTATCACCGAGGCGAAATTTCAGATTATACATTAAGAAATTATTATTTGCGAGCTTTTGACAGTGCCGTAAAAAACAATGTTGCAACCGTAATGAATTCATTCAATGAAATCAACGGTGTTCCAAATGTTTGCAACAAGCGTCTTTTGACCGATGTTTTGCGTAACGAAATGAAATTTGACGGTTTTGTCATAAGTGATTGGGCGGCTGTTGAACAGCTCACAGAAAATGGCATTGCCGAAAATAAGCAGCAAGCGGCAGAGTTGTGCATTAATGCCGGAATTGATATGGATATGGTTGATTCCTGTTTCTATGATTACCTTGAAAAATCTGTCGAAGACGGTAATATTTCTGTTGAAACAATAGATAACGCTGTATGGCGAATACTTTCGGTCAAGGACAAAATGGGATTATTCGATAATCCGTATTTCAAAGAGTTCGACTATTCAAAATCCTCTCACAGGCAAATTTCAAAAGAACTTGCCACAGAATCGGTTGTCTTGTTAAAAAATGACAATAACACACTTCCCCTTGACAAAAGCCAAAAAATATGCGTTATGGGACAAATGGCAACAGATAAGCGTGCAGTCCTCGGAAGCTGGTCGTTGGACTGCGATGTCAGTGAAACGGTTACAATCCTTGACGGAATTAAAACAAAAGCAGGAAATACATATTTTTTTGATTATTCACTTCCTAAAGACAGAACACTTGAAGATACTTATGACACGGATGCTGTAATAGTTGTTATCGGAGAAAGCGACAAGATAACGGGAGAAATGAACTCAATAGCTTCAATTGAACTGTCCGACGAACACAAACACATTATAAGTTGTGCGAAAAAACTCAACAAAAAATTAATAGGATTGTTGGCTTTCGGCAGACCGAGAGCTCTTGATAATATTATTAATGATTTCGATGCTCTTCTTTATACCTGGCATGGCGGCTCCCAAATAGGAAATGCTGTCGCTGATATATTATTCGGATATGTTTCTCCGAGTGGAAAGCTTCCAATAACTTTTCCGAGAGCCACCGGGCAAATCCCCATTTACTATAATTGTCCCTCAACAGGAAAAAAAGTTGACGGTTATTACGGCAACAAGCTTTTTCACCCAAACTATTGGGATATTGAGAATACACCGTTGTTTCCTTTCGGATACGGTCTTTCCTACACATCCTTTGAATACGAAAATATAAAATCAAACACCGATACGCTGACTCTTGATGAAATTATAAACGGAAAATCATTCAAAATAAGTGTCGATGTGAAAAATATCGGAAATTGTTCTGCAAAAGAGGTTGTTCAGTGCTATGTTAAGGACTGCAGTGCATCAATGGTTCGTCCGCAAAAGGAATTGAAGTTTTTTGAAAAAACTTTAATTCCGACCGATATGACAAAAAGCATTGTGTTTGAAATCGGTGCAAATCAATTGGGATTTTATGATTCGTTCGGCAACTATATCATCGAAAAAGGCGAATTTAAAATATATATCGGTTCTGATTGTTTGTGCGATAATCATATAACCGTTTCTGTTATGTAATAATAAAGGAGTTGATATCCAATGAAAAATATAGATAAAATTGATAAAAATTTTCATGTTGATATCGAAATAAATAAAGAGGGATTGACATTTTACGACTGTTCCGAAGCACCATTTGATATTTACGGTCTGTTGAAGCCAACACAAGATAATCCGCATTTTATAAGAATGGATCAAATCATCGCAGACCACATCAATGAAGGTGTTGCCGAACTTAACAGACATTGTGCCGGCGGAAGGGTTCGTTTCAAGACAAATTCCTCCAAAATTGCAATTCACGCCAACGAATTTAATGTCGGAGCAGGCTCGCATTTCACGCTGACAGGCACAGGCGGCTTTGATTTATACGAAATCACAAACGGAAAAGAAGTATATCTGCATTCCTTTGTACCTCCGTATGGAATGAAAACAGGCTATGAATCGTTAGTTGATTTAGAAGAGAAAAAAGAAAGGGAATTTTCAATTAATTTTCCTTTATACAGCGGTGTCCAATCCTTTTTTATCGGAATTGACTCCGATGCTTCATTATCTAAAGCCTGCGGCTACAAGCACACAACACCAATTGTGTATTACGGTTCTTCCATAACACAGGGCGGATGTGCATCAAGACCGGGAAACACATATCAGGCAATGATTTCAAGACGATTTAATACAGATTATGTAAATTTAGGTTTTTCAGGCAGTGCAATGGGCGAAGAAATAATGGCAGAGTACATTGCCTCTTTGGATATGCAAATTTTTGTATATGATTATGACTACAATTCCCCCACAGCCGAAACATTAAAATCGACGCATGAGAAAATGTTTAAAATAATACGCTCCAAAAAGCCAAATTTGCCGATAATTATTCTTTCAAAACCGTTTATGAGATATTCCGATTCAACAAATGAACGCTTTGATATAATAAAACAAACTTATGATAATGCAATCAGCAATAATGACAAAAATGTTTATCTTATAGATGGCAGACACATTATGGATCTCATCGGAGAAGATTCCGGAACTGTAGATGATTGTCACCCCAATGATTTAGGATTCTTTTGTATGGCGAAAAAAATAGGAGATATTATAGAATTGATTTTAGATACTTCAAATTAATCTCACGAAATATCTGCAAAAAAACCAGTTACCCCATATCCTGTACGGCTCGGGGTAACTGTTTTAGCTTTTAATTAGCATAAAATCAATTCCGCTGTATTTTTCTCATCAATTCTATATGCTCCAAGGTTTTATTCACCGCTTCACTAATCGTTATTTTTCCCACTTCAAATATTGAAGTTTCTATTGTATCATTTATGGGTTCTGACCATTTGGAGGCTATGCACCCCACTCCATTCATCATTCCCAAAACCGAACCAACTGTTGCACCGTTACAATCGGTGTCAAATCCTGTTTCTACCGCCATACAGACAGATTTTTCATAATCTCCGTTACCGTAAAGCAATGCCGCCGCAACAATCATTGCATTTGATATTGTATGACACCAATCATATCCGTTTCGGTCATCAAATTCCTTATGAATATATCCGAAACATTCTTTTTTACTCTTACCGCTTCGGTAAAAATCCAAAATACACACAATTTTTTCATACAATCTCGATGTTTCGGGAATTTGTGCCAATCCGCCGCATATGATTTTTTCCATATCATCGCAAACAGCCGCAACCGCAAGCATTGCCGCAACAAACATTTCTCCGTAAATGCCGTTTTTTGTATGTGATATTGAAGCATCTCTCCACGCCATTTCTGCGGCTTTTTCAGGATTTCCCGGATTTATGTATCCCCAGTAATCACCACGGATTTGTGCTCCTATCCATTCTCTGTACGGATTTTTGTGTATAGCTGAATTCGGTGGACGGTAGCCTTTTATAAAATTACAAAACGCAACTCTTTCTGCCGTGCAGTATGCTTCTTTCGATTGATTTTTTATCCATTCATAAGCAACATCATCCGAAGTAAAATCTTGCTTATATTTTTCAAAAATCAGTTGTGACAAAACAGTATAATTCGTATCATCATCCATAGGCATACATTCTATTTCATCGGCATAGACTCTGCTTGTGAAAATATACTTATAATTTTCCTGTTCTGTTTTACTCAAATCCGCTCTTGTTATATATCTGTGCATTGGATAGTTATCTGTTTCTTTTAAAAATTTTAAAAGTTCTTCCGATCCTATCCCCTCAACCGTTTTTCCGAGCATACATCCGCAAACACGACCGAGCCATGCTCCGTAAATCTTATTTTTGATATCGTCACAATTCTCAAACTGAAACGAAAAATTACTTCTCAATTCCTTTATTGCTTTTAAATCAGATGGTTCTATGTACTTGTAGTCACTCCTTAATGAAGCATTTGACACTATTTTTGAAATAACATCCGCCAATTCTTTCTTTATACCGCTTTTGGGAAGC
This sequence comes from uncultured Lachnospiraceae bacterium, assembly GCA_964530315.1. Lineage (GTDB taxonomy): Bacteria > Bacillota > Clostridia > UBA1381 > UBA1381 > RGIG1988. The sequence goes on along the minus strand of CAZGZZ010000005.1, from coordinate 639 downwards.
TTGCTGACAGATGCGAACAATTCTTTATATTCTGAAATATCAAGTCCCTCGTCGCACGATTGTCTGTATTCATCCATAATTGCCGAGCCGTAAAATTCCCAATCGGGAATATTTTCAAACGCGGGCACAACCTCATTATTGTTATTTAATTCTTCTGCCATTCGGCTCTGTAAATCAAGCAGTAACCAATCAATCGAAACCCCAAAATATTTTGCAATCTTGACAAATTTTGATGTTTCCGGCAAAACCTCATCATTTTCCCATTTTCTCAAAGTCTGTCTTGATACATCGAGAATCTCCGCCAATTTCTCCTGCGACATTCTCGCATTTGCTCGTAACTTGTTCAATCTGTTTCCAAATGTCATCTTTATCACCTCTGTTGATTATTATAACCCACATTTCGCTCCTTTGCAAGAAATCAAATTTAACAAAAAAAGTAAACTGTCGCCTCACTTTTGGTAATATGTATGCTGTAATTTCCCACAACAGTGTCTTTTTTGTCACCCATTTCAAACTCGATTCCTGCGGCAAACATCACCGTTTGTAGCATTGAAATCATCATTATTGCCGCAAGCAATGCACTCAATATTTTTTTCATAAAATCCCTCTTTTCTTTAATTTTCAAAAAATCATTTAAGA
>CAZGZZ010000004.1:0-65787 GCA_964530315.1 uncultured Lachnospiraceae bacterium | reverse complement strand
CGCGAGACAGTTCGGTCCCTATCTATCACGGGCGGAGGAAATTTGAGGAGAGCTGACCCTAGTACGAGAGGACCGGGTTGGACGAACCGCTGGTGCATCTGTTGTTCTGCCAAGGGCATAGCAGGGTAGCCAAGTTCGGACGGGATAAACGCTGAAGGCATCTAAGCGTGAAGCCTCCTTCGAGATAAGATTTCCCACAGCGAAGGCTGGTAAGGTCCCATGAAGACTACATGGTTGATAGGCCGGAGGTGGAAGTGCAGTAATGTATGGAGCTGACCGGTACTAATAGACCGAGGGCTTGACCAAGAGTCAAGTTAAGGAGTAAGGATAAGAGAGAGAGAAGTCGTAAGAGAGCACATTATTTAGTTTTGAGGGTACAACCTCAAGGAATCCGGTGACGATAGCAAGGAGGATCCACCCGTACCCATCCCGAACACGGAAGTTAAGCTCCTTCACGTCGATGATACTTGGCGGGCGACCGCCCGGGAAAGCAGATAGTTGCCGGAACTCTTTGGCCCGTTGGTCAAGCGGTTAAGACACCGCCCTTTCACGGCGGTAACGCGGGTTCGATTCCCGCACGGGTCACCAAAAAAGCCTTTTTAGGCTTTTTTCTCAATTTCAGGGCCATTAGCTCAGTTGGTTAGAGCATCCGGCTCATAACCGGACGGTCCTAGGTTCGAGTCCTAGATGGCCCACCAGAAAAGCACTTGCAAAATTTGCAAGTGTTTTTTTTTATCTAAATTCGTCTAATGGCGGGTTAAATATGCGTTCCGCACGCCAAATTACTTCGCAGTTGAATTGACCTTTAAAGCCGAACGATACAAAAAAATGTTGACAGAAAGCGGATATACAAAAACAGAGAGTATTTTAAATGAGTGAAATTATATAAAAGGCTGGGAAGATGAATATATATACTCAATCAAGACTGTTACGGGAATGAAAGGTGCGGCGTTTTCGATGGCGTGTATGTCGGAAGCTCAAAAATCTTCTGTTGATATGCTTATGTATTATGATGCAAAATGTATCGGATTAAAAGAGGATTTGATATTTGAAGTTAAACCGAATACTTGTATTATGATAAAGGAAATTTAATGTACTATGAAAAACCGTAAATTAAGTTTGCGTTTTTTTTTGCTCATTTTGCCATTCACGCAATCTTTCTCCTCAAACCGCAACGAAACGCATTTATCAGCTTACTGATGATGTATATGTCAAAAAGGGCGCAGAAAAAAGAGGACGGAGTTTATTTTACTATTTACAATTTTTATTTTCGATAATGTAAACTTTTTATTAATAACTGTTGCTAAATTTGTGCAAATAGTATATAATAATATGGAATTGAGAAAAAAATACAAGAGGTATAAAAATGCAGTACATAAGTCGTATAGAAGAGTTGATGACCAAAATAAGTACAGATTTTGTTGATTTTGATGAGGAGCTTACTCACGGAAGAAAACCCACACAGGTATCGTCGGAATTTTTGACAAATAAAGAGCAGGGAGACTGGGCTGAAGAAACATTATTGAGAGGAATTAACAATAATTCAGAAAAGTACATTGCCGTAAGATACGGAAGAGATGATAATATTGCCGCAGGCGAAGAGGGATTTGATGAATTTTATGAGGAATATCGAAATGAATTGGATGAAATAGGAAAAAGACCTGACATTCTTATTTTTGACAAGAATGATTTTCCTTATAAGGAAAGCTCCGTTAGTAAATTTCCAAGAGAAATACTGGATGAATTGGTTCCAAAAGCAAAGTGTGGAATAGAAGTCAGGTCAAGTGCTTTTTTGATGGATAGGTATGAACTCTCGATGAATGAAAAGCAACAATACTACATAGAAGAAGCAATGAGAATGAAAAATGTGATTTTGTCGGAATACGGAAATCTTTTGAAAACAAAGGATGAAGAACTGTATAAAATCATAGAATCGATTTCGGTTGACAATTTGCATATTATAAGCTTTAAAAAGACTTCATGGCGTTCAACAAAGGAGCTGTCGGAGATGTCGGCTTTATTGAGAAAATTGAAACAAACAATTTCCCAAATAAGCGCAAAGCGTAAATTTTTGAGCATAACGCCAAAGACGGAGGATTTGAAGGTAGTTTACAGATGGATAAAAAAGTACAATGTTCCGCATTACTATATTCAAGTGTTTTTTGACAAGGCATACGGAATATCCTTTGAGAATATTTTGGAGCTTTTAGGAACGCCGGAGCTTGAGGGCGAAAAATATTTTATTGAAACGGATGTAAAAAATCAGAAAAAGACAACAATAAAAATTGATGCAAAGGATAAATACAACATTCTGGAAAAAATAAATTTACCGGAGCATTTCAGCGAGAAAAAGGAGTTTAAATCGGGACGCTTGCTTTATTATGTGAGGTTTAAGGGAAGTGAAGCTGTGTTGAATGCTGATGGATTTGAAAAGTTGTTTGGGTTTGAATTATGAAAAATGAAAAAAAGGAATTGGGGCAATATTTCACAAATCCCGATATTGCAATGTTTATGGCAAAATCAATTTTGGACGAAAGAACTGAAACGGTGCTGGATCCGGCTGTCGGGCACGGAGTGTTTTTAAAGTGTTTGGAAAAAATCAGTACAAAAAAATTAAAATACACTGCATACGATATCGATTCCCAAATGATAGAGAAAATAAAAAATGATAATTTATCGGAAATTGAGTTGTATGAGGGAGATTATCTTGCAGACATAACCGAAAGAAAATATGATGGTGTTATTTGCAATCCTCCGTACAACAAATTTCAAAAAATTCCGAAAAGAAAAGAATACATATCTAATTTTAAAGAAAATTTCGGAATAGATATGAGCGGTTATTGTAATTTATGCGTGTATTTTTTGATAAAAAGTCTTAATGAATTAAAAAAGAACGGCAAGTGTGCATACATTATGCCGTATGAATTTTTGAATACGGGATATGGTACTGAAATCAAGCGTTTTATGCTAAATGACAGGCGGCTTAAAACAATTTATAGAATAAATTATAATATTAATTTATTTGATGATGCGACAACAACCTCTTGCATCATCCTATTTGATGGAGCAAAACATAATTCCGTGAATTTTATAACGGTCAATTGCGTAGAAGAACTTTTTGGGGATGAATTTAAAAATAGTGAATCACATTCCTTTGGTGAACTTGATCCTAAAGAAAAATGGAACATATATTTTGAATCTCGCAAATCGCAATATAAAAACTTGGTAATGTTTAAGAATATAGGCAGGGTGAGCAGGGGAATAGCAACGGGAAACAATGATTTTTTCTGTTTGTCGCAGGCAGATATGAAAGATAGAAAAATAAGTAAACATTCAACGGTCAGGTGTATTACAAAATCTGCGGATGTAACAAAAGCAGTATTTACGGAGTGGGAATATTCAAATATAGAAAAGGCAAATAAAAGAGTTTATTTGTTTGACGGCAGTAGGGCAAAAACAACTTCCGATTTTAATTATATAAAGTACGGGGAAAGTGTTGATGCCGACAAAGGATATTTAAACAGTCACAGAAAACCCTGGTATTTGTTAGAAAAAAGAGAAGCGGCAGATATATGGATTTCGGTATTTAACAGGGGAAAATTAAAGGTTGTCAGGAATGAAACCGATGTCAAAAATTTGACTACTTTTCACGGAGTGTATCTTAAAGAATATGATAAAAAAACAACGGATGTATTTTTTTGTTATTTGCTGACACCGATTTGCCGTGAAATACTGTATGCAAATAAACGGGAATACGGAAACGGACTTGATAAATTTGAACCGAACGATTTGAATAATTCAAAGGTTTTTGATGTTTCAAAGCTTGATGCGGTTGATTTTGAAGGTGTGTTGGCGATATATGAGAAAATCAAGCAGAACGGCGTATGTGAAGAGTATTTGACAGAATTAAACTATATATTTTCGGAATATATAGTTTAGCACTCGGGGAAAAATCGGCACTATCATACATATAATTTAATTTCGCATCGGAAATATTTTAAAACGGGGCAACACTTTTGCGAATACGGCAGGAGTGTTGCTCTTGTTTAAATGTAAACTTTTTATTAATAACTGTTGCTAAATTTGTGCAAATAGTATATAATAGAATAAATATGTATGTCCAAAATCAGAAACGAAAGGATTTTTAAAATGGGTCGTAATTTATTAATGACGCTGATGCAGCTTGACATAGGTGGAGCGGAGACTCATGTTGTTGAGCTTTCAAAGGAGTTGGCAAACAGAGGTTACAACTTATGTGTTGCATCGAACGGCGGAGAATATGTCAAAGAGCTTGTCGATGCCGGAATAAAGCACTTCAAAGTGCCGCTTCATTCAAAGAAGCCTGCCGATATGATAGCAAGCAGAAGAATGTTAAAAGAGATAATCAAAAACGAAAAAATAGATATAGTTCATTCGCATACAAGAATTTCATCTTTTATAATCGGAACATTGAAAAAAAGTATGAAATTCTCATTTGTCACAACGGCACACTGGGTCTTTAATACGGGAAAGGGATTAAAATATCTCACAAATTGGGGAGAAAAGACGATAGCCGTTTCGGAGGATATCAAAAAATATCTTCTTGACAACTACAAAATCAATGAGGACGATATTTTTGTGACGATAAACGGAATCGACACAAAGAAATTTTCTCCCGATATAAATGCGGAAGATGTATTGTCGGAATTCGGCTTTTCAGCAGAGGACAATGTGATAGTTTATGTAAGCCGTCTTGACGAGGACAGAAGTCTTGTGGCAAAACAGCTTATATCTGTCTTTGCAAAGCTTTCTGACATAGTTGAAAATCTGAAGCTGTTGGTTGTGGGCGGAGGAAATGATTTTGAAAATATAAAGAATATGGCAAAGGAAGTTAATGACGGACTTGGTTATGAAGCAATTGTGCTGACCGGAGCGAGAATCGATATCAACCGTCTTATTTCGCCTGCGAAGCTTTTTGTCGGAGTTTCGCGCTCGGCACTTGAAGCAATGGCGGAGAAAAAACCTGTCATAATAGCAGGAAACGAGGGATATATCGGTTTATTCGACGAGGAAAAACTTGATGTGGGAATCGATACGAATTTCTGTTGCCGAGGATGTGAAGAACCCACAAAAGAGCTTTTGGCAAACGATGTTGGAAGATTTTTCGGAATGTGGGATGAAGATATTGAAAAAATGTCGGAATTCGGACGAAATTTGATTTTAAACAACTACTCGGTTGCACGAATGGCAGACGATGCGGAAAAGGCATATAATGCGTGCGGCGAAAAATAAAGGTGGAAAACAATGAAAGATATATTGCTATTGGGTTATTACGGTTTTAAAAACAGCGGTGACGATGCCTTGCTTCGCTCAATAATTCAACAGCTTTCAAAAACGGACAAGAATTTATCGATGGAGGTTCTTTCCTACAATCCTGAAGAAACCAAAAAGAGTTTTGGAATCGATGCGGTGAACCGAAACAACATTTTTTCGGTCATAAAGGCGATAAGGTCGTCAAGGCTGTTGCTGGTCGGAGGAGGAACACTAATTCAGGATTCGACAAGCACGAAATCACTTCTTTATTACCTTGCGGTGATAAAGCTTGCGGAAATTTTCAAAAAGAAAGTAATGCTCTACGCAAACGGAATAGGTCCGATAAAGGAAAGCAACAAAAAAATCACCCAAAGAATATTGAATAAGGTTGACATAATAACATTGAGAGAGGAATATTCGGCGGAGGAGCTTGAAAAAATCGGTGTTACTAAACCGAAAATTTATATAACGGCGGATTCGGTTTTCGGAATGGAATATAAAACCGAAGAGAACAAACAAACAAAACGCTATCAGCTTGTGTCGGTCAGAAATAACAAGGCTCTTTGCGAAAATTTTTGTCGTGATATAGCAAAGCTTTGTGACGATATGATGGAAAATTACCAAATATCAACAATTTTCATTCCGTTTCAAAAGAAAAACGATTCGGAAATAACCGAAAATATAAGAAAGCTGATGAAAAACGAGTCGGAGGTTTTTGATACGGAATGTGAGTTCGGGGAGCTGATGACTCTTATGGAAAATGCTGAAATATGCATAGGAATGAGATTGCACAGTCTTATATATTCGGTAATATCGGGGGTTGCGTGCGTGGGACTTGTGTATGACAGAAAGGTCAAGGCGTTTATGGACTATATTGGTTTGGACTACTATCTCGATGCCGCAACGCTTGAATACGGTGAGATTTCAAAGAAAACCCGTGAAGTGCTTGAAAATAAAGAATCGATAAGAAAAAAAATGAAGCAAAAAGCGGCACAGCTGAAAAATTTATCGCAAAAAAATGCGATTTTGGCATATGAGCTGTTGAAAGGAAGAAAAAATGGCAGATAAAATGTTAAAGACGGCAGGCTTTATGACTGTTGCAACACTTATGGCAAAGGGGTTGGGAATGGTCAGAGATATGCTCATTGCGGCATATTTTTCCACAAGCTATATCGGTGATGCTTATATGACGGCGACAAAACTTCCGACAATGCTGTTCGATTTGGTAATCGGAGGGGTCATAACGGCTTCGTTTATTCCCGTGTTCACGACTGTTGAGGAACGGGAGGGCAAAAAGAACGCATTTGAATTTGCGAATAAGTTCATAGGACTGATTTTGTCGGTGACTGTATTGATTGCACTTTTCGGAATAGTATTTTCGGGCAGTCTTATCGGATTGCTTGCACCGGAATTTGACCAAAAGACGGCAGTGCTTGCGGCAGAACTTTCAAGGATAATGTTCCCGATGATAATTTTCACGGGACTTGCGTTTTCATTTGTGGGAATATTGCAGTCGCACGGAGAGTTTAACATTCCGTCAATGATGAGCCTTGTGTCGAATATGGCGGTTATAGCTTATTTTCCTTTGTTCGGAAAGAAATTCGGAGTTCACGGTTTGTCGGTTGCAATGCTTATTTCGTGGAGTTTGCAGGTAATAATTCAAATTCCCGCACTAAAAAAGACGGGTTATCGATTCAAACCATCATTAAAGCTGGGCGACAAAAACATAAAAGCGGCGTTGATGCTTGCAGGACCTTTGCTTGTAAGTACATGGGTTCAGCCGTTGTATTCGATAGTGAACACAAGAATAGCATCGGGCATATCTGGCGGAGTGACAATGCTCGAATACGCAAACAGACTCTACACAGTTATGGTTGGCGTGTTTTCATTTGTTGTGACAAATCTTGTTTTCCCGAAGCTTTCAAAGAGCAATTCACAGAACAACCGCAAGGAGGCGTCAAAGCTTTTGGCAACCTCTCTGAAAGCGATTATAACGGTAATTCTTCCGATTATGGCGGCGTTTGTCATTTTGTCACGCCCGATAACGGGAATTATATATGAGCACGGAAATTTCACGGCATCGGATGCACAAAAAACAGCGATGGCACTTTCCTGCTATTCTGTCGGAATGATAGGCTTTTCGATAAATGAAATGCTGTCCAAGGCATTTTTCTCGGAAAAAAATTCAAAAACACCTATGATAAATGCGATAATAAGTATGATTATAAATATAGTGCTTGCATATTCGCTGTCGCCGAAGCTCGGAATAAACGGTCTTGCATTTGCAACAGCCGGCGGCTCGACGGCAAACGCTGTTCTCAACTACATATGTACGAGAAGAAAGCACGGAGCGATTTTTGAAAAAAGTGACAGAGTAAGCATAATAAAAACAATTATATCAACAATAACGGCAGTAGCATTGGTTCTTGTGTGCTACCTTTTGATAAGTCCCCGTGTGCCGCAGAATGCAGTCGGATATATCGCAGTTTGCGTGGTATGCGGAATTGTCGGCTTGGTGAGCTATGGAGCAGGATGTCTTTTGTTGGGAGTTGATGAAGTAAAAATCCTGATTTCGGGATTGAAAACAGTGAGGAAATAATATGGAAAACAGTTTAATTATAAAATTCTTTTCGTATTTGGCAAGAAAATTTTTAATTGTTTATAACGACAGTGCGATAGAGAAAGTCATCGGAGCTGTGTGCGGCTTTTTTAAGCGAAAAGCCGCAGGAAGTTTTGTTTGCCGATATATGTCGGGCGGAAAGAGGGACGGAGCGTATTTCAAAAACAGTTTTTTGATGAAGGTTTTAACCTTTCCGTTAAGACTTATTATGAAAATCGGAAGCAAAATCGGCGAAACTGTCGAAAAAATATCAAAAAACAGCCTTGCGGAAAAAATAATGGAAAATATTTTGAATATTCCGATATGCAATATTTCAAGACTTACACTTGTTTACGGGATTTGTGCGGCGGCGGTGCTTTTTGTAAAAGGAAGCATTGTCACGCTTGACGGACTTTTGCTCTCATTGGTTGTTTTGCTGTCCGCCGTGGGACTTTTTATTCCTGCTACAGCGGAGGGATTGACCCAAACGAGCGGGATTTTCAATGTGATAGCGTCCCTTTTTAATCGATACAACATAAAAAATGATAAAAAAGTCCCCTACAAAACCGAAAAAACATTAATTCTTGTGATTTTGGCGGCTATTTTCGGAATTTTTGCCGGATTTACTTCATTTATATATTGCACGGTCGGAATAATCGGAGCATTGTGTGTTGCACTTGTGCTGAAATATACAATTTTCGGAATATTTCTCTTTGTATTTTTCGCACCGATAATGCCGACAATGGTATGTGTCGGATTGGTTATGCTCACAGCGGTTTCGTTCGGACTGCGACTTTTGACGGGAAGAGAAAAAATATATAAAGTAACGGCACCGAGCTTTTTCATAATCGGATTTTTGTTAGTTGCGGCATTTTCCTCGCTGACGAGCTTTAATGCGTCGAGAAGCGTGCAGTCGTATGCGATTTATTTGATATTTGCGATTTCGTATTTTCTTATAGTCAATAATATAAAAACAAAAAATCAGTGGTATAACCTTGTGGTAGCCTTTGCGATTGCAGGCTTGATAGTCGGACTTTACGGAATTTATCAGAACTTTTTTATTTCCGTTACAGACACAAGCTGGATAGATGAGGATATGTTTGAAGATATTCGCATAAGAGTATTTTCAACCTTTGATAATCCGAATGTTTTGGGACAGTATCTTGTTTTGTCCGTTCCGGTTGTATTCTCGCTGATGTGGAGCGAAAAAAGAGTGGGAGCAAAGATATTTTACGCATTCACGGTTGCGGCAATGTGTGCTTGTATGATATTTACATGGTCAAGAGCAGCGTGGGTCGGAATAATGCTTGCAATAGGTTTCTTTATGGTAATGAAGGACAGACGCTGGGCATCGGTTTTGGTGGTAATGCTTTTGATAATGCCGTTTGTTCTGCCCGAAAGCATAATATCGAGAATAACAAGTCTTGGAAATATGAATGATTCCTCAACGGCATACAGATTTTCGGTGTGGATGTCCTCATTGAGAATAGCAAAAGACTATTGGATTTCGGGCATAGGCTTGGGAGCCGGGGCATTCGAGAGAGTTTATCAAAAATATGCCTTAAACGGAGCCGGATTTGCACTTCATTCGCACAATTTCTATATTCAGCTTGTTGTTGAAATGGGAATTTTGGGAATTATACTCTTTATGTTCATTATAATATCCTCCTATCGCAGGATAATCACAATGAAGCACAAAAAATCCGTCAACAGAAATGTTGCCATTGCAATGGGCGGAGCACTTTTGGGATATTTATTCCAGGGTGTGGCTGAAAATTTATGGTATAACTACAGAATGATTTTGATTTTCTTCGTTTATCTCGGCATACTTCATTCGGGAGCGAATATTGATGACGGAGAAGTGATGTGTACGATAGAAGAGAGCGGAATAAAGGGGTGAAGAAATGACAAAGCTTATTCATATAATAACCGATACCAATATCGGCGGAGGCGGAGTTTGGGTTTTGAATTTTTTGAAAGCCTATGACCGCAGAAAATACGATGTCAGCGTTGCTTTGCCCGAAAATTCACTGCTAAAGCCGAAAGCGGAAGAACTCGGAACAAAGGTTTTTGAAGTCAGCGGCATAGCCGACCAATCATTTTCAAAAAAAGGTGTCGGAGAGTTTATAAAGCTTTTTAGGGAGCAAAAGCCCGATATTGTTCATTGTCACGCAAGCCTGTCGGCAAGAATTGCGGCAAAGTTTCTCGGAATAAAAACAATAAACACGCGCCACTGCCTTGAAGAAAAGAAAAGTTTTCCGAAAAACATAATCTACAGTGCCGTAAATAATGCATTGAGCGATATTGTTATCGGTGTTTCAAAAATAACCTGCGAAAATCTTTATTGCGACGGAGTGAAGAAAAAGAAAGTTCGCCTTGTCTATAACGGTGTTGCACCTCTTTGCGAGTATTCGGAGGAAGAAAAGCTTCAAATAAGAAAGGAATACGGAATAGACGAAAAAAATATAGTTATCGGAATAGTTGCAAGACTTGAAAAGGTAAAAAATCATATGCTTTTTCTTGAGGCGGGAAAAATTCTTTTGGAAAAATATAAAAATATAACACTTTTGATAGCCGGAGAGGGAAGCGAACAGCGGAACATCGAAAAAAGAGCCGAGGAATTGGACATAAGAGAGTCGGTTGTTTTCTGCGGATATCAGAGGGATGTTTCGAGAGTTGTAAATATTATCGACATAATGGCACTCACATCGCCGAGGGAATCCTTAAATCTTTCGCTGATTGAGGGAATGAGCCTGAAAAAAGCCTGTGTTTCAACCGATTCGGGAGGACCGTCGGAGGTTATAGAAGACGGAGTGACGGGCTTTATAACAAATCAAAATCCAAAAGACTTTGCTCGAAAAGTTTCCTATTATATAGAAAATCCCGAAGAAAGGGAAAAAGCCGGACTTTTGGGAAGAAAGAGAAGTGAGGAAATTTTTTCCGTTGATAATATGATAAAAAAGCTTGAAGAAATTTATGATGGGCTTGTGCCGCCCGGAAAGGAAAGAGAAAATGAAAGTAATTGATGAAAAGGGAAAGCTGTTCGGATTGGTGAACATAATCGATTTGTGCATAATATTATTTGTTGCACTTGTTGCGGCAGTATGCGTGAAGTTCTTTTCGGTTAATGCCGGAATTGATGCAAAAACAAAACAGAGCGTAATAAAAATAGAAGTAACGGCACAGGAAAAAGACTTGTGCGATGCGATGAAGACGGGAAAGAATATCTCGGACAGAATACAGAACAAACAGCTCGGAAAGCTTGTCGATGTCAAGGTTGAGCCGAGCGAGGAATATAATCTTTCCACCGAAACGGGTGAACATATTAAGTCTTTGATTCCGGACAGATATGATGCGGTTTTGACAATAGAAGCATCAAGCACCGAGGAATTGTATGTGGGGAAGAGAATGAGTGTCGAAACAAAGGACTTTGTGGCGTCAGGATACATTATTGATATAGAGAAGTGAGAAAGGAGAACAAAATGAAGCTTACAGACGAAAAGGGAAGATTGTTCGGAAAAGTTAATATAATTGACCTTTTGACGGTGGTTGTTATCATAGCTTTAGCGGCGGCAACATTTATTAAATTCCGCACAAGCGACTCATATATGAGCAAGGACAGAACGATTGAATACACAATTTTGGTTGAGAATGTGAGAACTCCGACAATAGAAGCGGTTGCAAAAAAGAAAGACGGAATAGTCGATTATGAAACAAAAAAGGAAATCGGGGATATCGTTGATATTGAAACTTCACAAGCAAAGGAGCTTGAGCTTTTGACCGACGGAAAATATAAAGAGGTTGAATTTAAGGATAAATATGATATTTTGCTGACGGTGCAGACAAAGGGAACAGAAACCGAAGACAGTTATTATACTCTTTCGGGAAAGAAACTTGTAGTCGGAAGCACAATTAATATTTATAATGATTATGCCGTGACGGGTGCAACGGTAAAGAGCATAAAGGTTCTTGATTGATGATGAAAAATTTGTTTGAATATACGCTTGACAATAAACGCTATCACACCTGGAACTATTATTTGACGAAAAGATTCGGCACAAAGGTTTTCAAGGTTAGCTTAAACGGCGGATTTACCTGCCCGAATATTGACGGAACAAAGGGCAGGGGAGGCTGTATATACTGCTCCGGCGAGGGGAGCGGAGATTTTGCGGGAAATCCGTCGGACAGTGTGAGCGAGCAATTTGAAAAGGTTAAGGAAAAACTGCATCAAAAATGGAAAAACGCAAAATATATTCCGTATTTCCAGGCACATACCAATACATATGCACCTGTTTCGGTGCTTCGTGAAAAATTCGAGCCTGTCTTGGAAAAAGAGGGTGTTGTCGGGTTGAGCATAGCTACAAGAGCCGACACACTTCCCGATGATGTTTGCGATTATCTTCAAGAACTTTCAAAAAGAACATGGTTGACGGTTGAACTCGGCTTGCAGACCGTTTTTGATGAAACGGGCAGACTTATTAATCGCTGTCATACATATGAAGAATTTTTAAAAGGGTATAAAAAGCTTGCCGACAGAGGTATCGATATTTGTGTTCACTTGATAATCGGACTTCCGGGCGAAACAAAGGAAATGATGCTGCATAGCGTTCGTGAGGTCGCGAAATTGAAACCATTTGCGGTGAAACTTCATCTTCTTCATATATTAAAGAGAACAAAGCTTGAAAAAATGTATGAAAATAATGAGTTTAAAACTCTTACAAGAGAAGAATATGTCGATATCATAGTCGATGCACTTGAAATTCTGCCGAAAGAAACGGTAATTCAAAGATTGACGGGCGACGGCGGCAGAGATGAACTCGTTGCTCCCCTTTGGAGTTTGAAAAAATTCTGCGTCTTGAATGAGATTGATAAAGAAATGGTCAGAAGAAATACATATCAGGGAATAAAAGCCCTCAAGGCTTCCCCTTGAGTAAATACTGATCAAATTTAATTTTCAACAATCCTTCAGTCGCTTGCGACTGATGAGGCGTTATTATGGTCAAAATATCCAAAACACCACCCCCAAACCGACAAAAACTGTTATTTATGCAAAATAATTTTTTTAATTCCGTGTTTACTTGACAAATTGCTTGAAAAATAGTAAAATATGCTTTAAGTGCGTGTAAGGTGTTTTGTTAAGACAGAATGTCTTGCATATTGCAGAAATGATACGGGATTATGTTGCAAATGTTACTGTTTTATGGCAATATTACAGCAATGTTTTTCTGTATCACCAATTTTACAGTTGTGTTACAACTGCAAAAAGTGCATTGACTTATGGCTCATTCGTGTGTTATAATCAGTGCATAGTCAAGATAGCATATGAAAATCTTGACGCACAAAAGTAGGCGGTTCGCAAAGAAAGGGTGTGTTCCTGCCTCCAGATTATTCCCTTTCGTAAAAAAATTAAGGAGGTTTTGAGACTATGAAAAATTATCTCAAAAAAGCAATTTCTGCTGTTATCGCATTGGCTCTCGCTGCAAGTGCTGTTCCTGCAACTTTGGCTGCAAACATCACATTGACAGATGTGCCGGAAACAGCTGACTATGCAACTGCTGTAAAGACATTGGTTGCATTGGACATTGTTAATGGCTATGAAGACAACACTTTCTTGCCTGACAATTTAATCACAAGAGCTGAAGCATCAAAGATTGTCGTTGCCGCTCTTAACGAAACAGCTTCTGCAGAAGCTATGAAGGGTGCAACAAAGTTCTCTGATATCGAAGCTAAACACGAATGGGCTACAGGTTACATCAACAAGGGTGTATCAATGGGCTACATCAACGGTATGGAAAACAACGAGTTCCAACCGGACGGAAATGTTACATATGCACAGGTTATCAAAATGATGCTCTGCGCTATGGGTTACGAAGACTATGCAGCATCACTTGCTGACCAGTATGGTTACACAGGTGCAAACTGGTATATCCCTTATACACAGTTGGCTGCTGATGCAGGCGTTACAGACGGCGTTTATGCAGGTCCTAACGAAGCAGTTACAAGAGGTCAGGTTGCACAGTTGGTTTACAACGCAATCAAGGCTCCTATCGTAAAGAACGTAGGTATTTCTTACACAGATTCAGGTAAAATCGTTCCGAAGATCCAAATTCAGGACGGTGAAGAAACATCTGTATATTACAAATCTATCTTGACAGAGAAGTTTGATGCTTACTTTGTTGAAGGTTATGTAACAGAAACACAAAAAGACGGAACCGGTCTTAAGGCTGACGAAGTTAAATTCGGTATTGCTAAGTCAAAGAAGTATCTTGAAGAAGATGTTAGATTTACAACAACAATCAACGATTACACAACTGTTGCTGCAACAACTGGAAGAATTCTTCAAAAGGTATATGTAGGCGATACAAACGCTGCTGACTACAAAGCAACATATGCTACAGCTATCATTATGCTTGATGAGTATGATGATTGGACATTCATCGATTTTGCTCCTTCGGGCAAGAACAAGACTTACACATTTGATGTAAAAGACCTTGATGATGATGAATACTATGTAGGTAACACATTGACACAGGCTAACTGGACAAGAATCCAGACTTCTACATCTCCTTATTTGAAGTTCTTTGTTGACGGTGCTACAAACTCAACAAAGTATCTTTTGGATACAACAGTTGATGTATATGTAAACGGTGTTAAGGTTACAGCAGGTGATCCTATCTGGAATTATGTAATCAACGCTGATGTTGGTGAAGTTGAATTGGTTGATACTTACAAGACAAACGGTAAGATCGACGCTATCAATGTAAACAGCTATGTATCAGGTCTTGTTGACGGTGTATCTTCATCAGGTAAGATCACACTTAAGGATTCTACCGGTGGTATCTCTTCATTGACATTGGATGAAGACGACACAACTGTTGAATTCAACATTTATTACAACGGCGAAGCAATCGAACTTTCTGACCTTAAGAAAGACGATGTTATCACAGTTGCATATGATGTAACAGCAGGTGCAAACAAAAAGCTTGCTTTGGCTAACTCAAAGTTCTATGAAATCTTTGTATCAAGAGAAGTTGTAACAGATACATTGAGAGGTAGAGACGATAAAGAAAAGACAGTAAGAATCGGCGACACATACTATGAGTTTGATGACCCGGCAAAATATGCACCGTTCAACACAAGTTCAAGTTCAAGCACAGCTAAATTGGGTGACGAATACACATTGTATGTTGACGCATTCGGAAGAATCGTTAAGGCTGAAATCAACTCTTCTGCTGCTAACTGGGGTATTGCAGATAAGTTCACATTGTCTTCATCTGATGATGATTACAAATTGACAATCTTCCAAGCTGACGGAACAACAAAGGCTTACTACTTCGACGCTGCTAAAGCAGAAGTAACATTGGCTAACGGCACAGTTATCACAAAAGCTACAAACGCTACAGGTGGAATATCAGGTACACTTCTTGGAGAAACAGGTTTGAACACACAAGTTCAAAGTGCTATATATTCATCAGTAACACCTGCATTCGTTAAGCAAGCTATTGAAAGCCGTGTTATTCAGTATAAGGTTTCAACATCTTCAGGTAAAATCACAGAGTTGAAGTTTATGGCTAATGCTATCAATACATTGACCGGACCAAACGGAAAAGAAGAATTCAAAGCAAGAAACAACCAGATTGGTTCAATCAAGATGGGCGAAGCTACAAAGATTGTTGACGCTACAAAGTATGCTGATGACAAAGATTTGTTCGCTGCAACAGTTGATTCTTTGACAGACGAAACAAACTACAAGGCTTATGCTTACGGAACAAAGGTTAACAATGTATATCCGTTCGTTCTTATCACAGACGGTGAATCTGCATACAACGCAAAGACAAGATTTGCAGTTGTTACAGAAGCAGGCTACCAGGAAGAAGAAGACGCTGAAACAGGCGACAAGATTTACAAGGTAAAGGCTATGAAGGGTGAAGAAACAGAAATCATCTTCTCTGATGATATCGCTACTTCAACACTTGGTAATTTGTATGCCGGTGATGTAATCTATGTTAAGACAAACGCAAAGGGTTATGCAACAGCTTATGACAAGATCTTCTCAATGGGTGCATCAATTCCTGCACAGGCAACATTGGCTGCTAACTCACTTGTGGACAATAACAAAACATACTCTAACTTGACCAATATCACAATTCCTGCAACCTTTGGAACTAACTTCTCAAGCGACTTCACAGTAGCTTGGACAGGTGTATCAAATGATGCTATCCAGTTGATTTACGGTCCTGTTATCGAAAAGGCTGACGGTTATGTAACATTCGCAGCTATCGATGCAAACGGTAAGACAGATACTTCAAAGGCTGCTGAAGCTGTAGAATTTGACCTTGCAAGTGATGTAAATGTTTACACATACGATTACTCAATGGGTAAAGATTACAGATTCGATTATTCATCAGCTGCTTCTGCAATCGTAGCAACAAACATTCTTGATGCTAACATGGAATCAGACGGCAACACAATCGACTGGAATAAGACAGTTGACACTACATTGGTTAACCAAGAAGCTGTTAACTTCGCATTCGCAGTTGTTGTTGAAGATGAAATCGTTGATATCTTCGAAATCATTGCAAAATAATCTATAATCGGTTTTGACTGATTACGATAAAGAAGAACTGACCAACCGGTCAGTTCTTTTTTTGCGTTGGTGATAAAAATTCAATTTATCCCTTATATAAACTTGATTTTTTTTGCGGTATATGTTATACTTTTAACAGTCGGCACAATTTGTCGGAAAATGCCGACCGAAAATTTAATACATTCACACAGAGTGTCGCCTACGGTGCAAAAGACAGGATTGTCAAGCTATGGGCGGTGGAAAGGGAACAGGGTGAGAATCCCTGACGAGGACTGTCGGTGTATGCACCAAAGTTTTTATTTCCGTAGGCGAAAGCCTGTCATTGGGAAACCGAGAAGGCAGGGAATAAAAATGCGGACATTTATGTCTATATGGTGCGAGTCACAAGACCTGCTTTGATGTTATCTCGTAAGTGCATTTTGCATAGAGGTAGCGTTTTTGTATGAGGCACTGCCGTTTTTTAAAACAGGTCAGGGCTTTGTTTGTTGTTCTCATACGGATTGTGATTAATCACAGGAAAACACAGCTGTGGTAATTTTTTGAAAGAAAAATTTACGCAGCTTTTTTGTTGTCTGCGTTTAAATTCGGAGGTGAAACGCACTAAAGTATCCGATATTTTCGGAAAACAACAAAACCGAAGACAAGAAAGGATTGATTTTTGTGAGAACAAAGAAATTTATGAGTTTAATTTTGTCCCTTGCGATGATTTTGGGCATAATTCCGACACAAATAGCCTTTGCCGAGGATGCGGCAGAGCCTGTCACTGTTTATATTACTGTCAACGATAAGGGTATAATAGCAACCGACCGCAACGGAAATATTATGGCAGACAAGGTGGTTGTAGCGAAAGATACAGATGAGGACGGCAAGGTGACATACCTCGAAGCGGCAAAAGCGGCACATAAGGCATATATGTCCGAGAATGATTTTTTTGCAGCAGTGGGAGACGGTTATACAAGTGTGACCAAGTTGTGGGGAATTTCGACATATAATTGCCTTTTTATGAATAATAGCGATTTGGTTAATGATATGTCGCAGTATATCATATCGGACGGTGACAGTCTTGTGTTTTCGATAAACAAGGACGGGTATTATTATGCGGATTGGTATTCTCATTTTGATATAAGCGAAAAAAAGGTGGCTGTTCAAGAATCGGTTGAGCTGACTTTAAAGGGACGGCTCGGAATGGCATATTTGCCGGAGGATATGGATTTTGTTCCTCTTTCGGGAATTTCTGTCGGAGAATGGAAAAACGGAAAATTTTTGCCGTTTGAAAATAAAAAAACCGATGAGGACGGCAAGGTTACGATTTCTTTTGACAAGCCGGGCGTATATTACATAACGGCGGACGGAACTGTTTCGGATGAGGTTTACAGCTATATCGAACAAAGAAATGTTACAGTCGATTGCCCTATCATTGCTCCCGTGTGCAAGGTGATTGTTGATGAGAATTCAATTCCGAAGTTTGAAAATCTTCAATTTATGTCATCTGCAATAAAGGATTACGACAAGGTATATTCTTATTCTTATGACACATATAACTATAGCTTTGAATTTAAAAACGCAACAACAAAGAACCTCACCGTTCAAGCAACGACTGTATATGACACACAAAAATATACTGCGATTGCGGAATATACCGATGCGAACGGAACAGAGCAATCTATCAAAATCAACAGCGGAAAAATTACATCGCTTACGGACATTCCGTTTGAAGAAACAAACATAAAGATAACAATTTCGGACAATGAGGATGCGGGAAAGAAAAGCGTTTATAGCTTTAAGCTTACCCGTCCGAGAGATACGAAAAAAACAATAAAAGGGATTACGCTTATTCCCGATGCAAGAGAGCTTTTAAAAACAAAGTACCGTGGCTTTGCGGAGGGAACAATGTTCAAGCTTGATGAGGACGGAGAATATAAGCTTAAAACGGACGGCATCTCCTATGATACAGGCGTTTCCTCGTCGCATAATTCCTACAAAACCATACTTTTCGGCAATACAAGAAAATTTGCATTAAGAGCGGAGACGGGCAGTGCTTATGCGCATATTCGTTATTCGACAGACAAAACAAATTGGACAGAGCTTCCGCAAGGAGGCGGCAATACGAAATTTTTTGATATTGCAAATGACGAAAGCTCATTAGCTATTACATTCCAAATTGCGGACGATGCGTCTTACCTTTCCAACAAAGCCGACGGAAAAAGCGGATATGAAAACGCACAGGAATGCGGCTTGATTGTTGAAAAGACGACACAAACCCCAAACTCGGCTGAAATTAAAACAGCAGAGGTAAGCGTGGGTGATTGGTATCCAACAACGATCAGAAACGACATTTATTCGTATGTTATTGCAGTGACGAAAGCAACCACGGAAAGCGTACTTACATTCACTGTTTCGGAGGGTGCAACCGTCAAGGTCGGAAGTGCTCAACAAACCGCAACAAACGGAAACTATGAGCTTAAGCTGAAAACAAGTAAGCAAACCGTTACCGTGACATCGGCTGACGGAGCAATAGTCAATACATATGACTTTGCAATGAAGAAAAAAAGTGTCGGATATCCCGATAAAATTACCGATTATCTTTGCATAAACAGTCAATACACAAACGGAGTAAATACAGGCGGAAATGCGACAACACCGTGGAATTCGCTTGCCGGTACACTTACTTCACTCGGTAATTTCGGAGGATATATAACATATTATTATGACGAGCCGATAACAGACAATCCAAACAATAAATACGGAATTGATTTTTATGTATATGGAAACAGCAATATAGATAATACAACAGGAAGCGGAATCGGATTTTTTGAGCCTGCGCAGGCGTGGGTTTCTGAGGACGGAAAAAATTGGTATGCATTGGCAGGGTCGGCTCATTATGATGACGGTGTCGATTGGGATTACAGTGTAACCTATACGAAAACACCAAAGGGAAAAACAGCATGGACGGATAATCACGGTAACAGCAATGACGGCTCGTCATATTCGGGTCAATATCCGTTTGCAAGCATCTATTCGATGAACAATCTTTCAAAATCCGATACAATGACTCTTTCGGGAATTGCCCTTCCGTCAAGCAACGGAAAAATTGCCGTTGTCGGAGAAGCCGCATATGCATATCCCGTTAAATGGGGGTATGCCGATTGTTTTGAAAACGGACAAAAGGGTCTGGATGTCAATCCATATCTCGATAACAGCGATTTTGCCTTGAAGTCAAACGGATTTGATTTGCAATGGGCGGTTGACAAAAATGGAAATCCCGTCAATGTTGACGGAAAAGAATTTCATTATGTTAAGCTTGTAACCGCTTCAAATATATGGACTGCTACCGCTATCAACGAAAAATCGTCGGAAATTTCGGGAATGCTCAAAACAACTCCGCAAGAGGAGGCTGTCGGAAAAACAACCGCCCCCAAAAGCATAAAAATCACCGACGGAGCAGAAACAAAGATTGTAAAGTTTGAAGAAAACAAACAGATTTACAGCGTTAATGTCGGTGATATGAAATATGTATCCGTTTCGGTTGACGGTGCGAGTGAAGATGACAATATATATGTAAACAATACAAGAATTGCATATAATTCTTCGGCTGACGGATTTAAAGTGACAGCGGAAAAGGGCGAAAAACTTGTCCGTGTTGTTGTTCAAAACGGTGACAAAGAGCCATATATCTGTCTTCTGAAGATGACGGGAACGGCAACGGAGTCGAGCGAACTTATTGAGGGTGTAAAGCTTGATGTAAGCGGAAGCGTAAGACCGGTTGCAACAACAGACGGAACAAACTACAGCGATTCTGTGGGATATCGTATTTCATCGGTTGGAATACATCCTGTGGCAGACAGTGATGTTACGGTAACAATCAACGGTGAAGCGCTTTTGGACGAATACACCTTGAACACAGGTGATAATATTTTTGAAATCAAGGGAAAAAAGGGAGATGTCGAGCATACCGTAACCCTAAAGGTGACAAAGGCATCAGCTCCGGCATCAAACGGAAAAATTACAGTTTATTTCACGCTTCTCGGAGATGAAGAACACGGCGACGACGGCAATGTTCATACCTACAGAAAGGGCGGACTTCAAACATGGATTTCAAGAACTCCGATATCTGTCGATTCGCCGGCAACCGTTCTTGATGTGCTTGAAAAGGCACTTGACGGAAAATATTCCTACACAAATGCCGGAGGAAACTATATTTCCGAAATAAACGGTCTTTCGGAATTTTCAAACGGCAATCTTTCAGGTTGGATGTATTCCAAAAACGGAAGCCATAAAACAGTCGGAATTGCGGAGGAAAGTGTTAAAAACGGCGATTCGATAATCTTCCACTATACCGATGACTATACAAAGGAAGAGGGAGCACAGGACTTTAGCGGGGGAATAAATTATTCTTCATCGAAAAAAGACGATAAAAAAGAAGAAACAAAAAATCCCGAGGAGGAAAACAAGACAGAAATTGTGTGTCCTTTTGCGGATGTTGAAAAGCACTGGGCATATGATGCGATTATGTATGTCTTTGAAAAAGAGCTTATGAAGGGTGTCGATGAGGAAAACTTTGAACCCGACGAATATATGACAAGAGCAATGCTTGTTACCGTTCTTTACAGAATGGACGGAGAAAACATAATTGAAGAAAAGAGCGGATTTTCTGATGTTTCGGAGGAAATGTGGTATTATGATGCCGTTAATTGGGCATCGGAAAACGGAATTGTTGCAGGTGTCGGTGAGGGCATATTTGCTCCCGATGAAAATGTGACCCGTGAGCAAATGGCGGTTATTCTTCACCGTTATGCAAAGTATAAGGGTTATGATGTTGAAAAAAACTGCAATCTTACAAAGTATTCCGACAATTCGGATATCTCCGAGTGGGCGGTTGATGCATTCGTATGGGCGGTTGCATCGGGTCTTATAAACGGAACGGGTGAAGAGTTAACCGAGCCGCAAGCTCTTGCAACCCGTGCACAGGTAGCAACAATTATTATGCGTTTTGGAGAAATGGCGGCTGAATAAATTTTTGCAAAGTGTCTAAAAGGTATTTTTACACCTCATTTCGGGTGACCGCAAAAAATTATACACTGTAGGGACGACCCGGTGTGGTCGCCCGAAAAATAATTGAGGTGTTTTCTAAAATCCAATGGGAACAAATTCCCCGTTACTTTGCACAATTAAGGAGATTTAAAATGAAAAAATCGGTATCGGTATTACTTGCGGTTATTCTTATTTTATCATCGGCGGTCGGTGTTTTTGGCTATAACAGCGGATTGGACGAATTGATAAAAGATACGGGAGAATATTTATATAAAAGCGTTCCCGAACCGACACTCGGAAGTATTGGCGGAGAGTGGGCGGTTTTAGGTTTGTCCCGTTCCGAGCTTGACATTCCCGAAGAATATTACGAAAATTATTATCGGAGAATTTGGGAATATGTCACTGAAAAGAACGGTGTTCTTCACAAGATAAAATACACCGAATATTCAAGAGTGATTTTGGCACTTTCGGCAATAGGAAAAAATCCGCAGAATGTCAGCGGTTATGATTTGACAGAACCGCTTGCCGATTTTGACAGCGTGATAAATCAGGGAATAAACGGCCCTGTTTGGGCACTTATTGCACTTGATTGCAAGGATTATAAGGGCAAAAATGCAACAAGGGAAATGTATATTGAATATATTTTGGGAAAACAACTGCCCGACGGTGGCTGGTCAATGTCGAGAACAGAATCTGATGTTGATATGACGGCAATGGCTCTTGTTGCACTTTCAAAATATCTTGATGATGAAAATGTTGAAAAAGCCGTTTCGGGCGGAGTTGATTTTTTGTCAAGAGTGCAAAACGACAATGGCGGTTTTTCGAGCAGAGGTGAAGAAACTGCGGAAAGCTGTGCACAAGCGGCAACGGCACTTTCATCTCTGGGAATTTCGGTAAATGACGAACGATTTTTGAAAAACGGAAATTCCGTTTTGGATGCGATTAAAAGCTTTGGTATATCGGGCGGCGGTTTTCGCCACAAACACGAAGCCGAAGCGGCAAATCAAATGGCAACGGAGCAGTGTTTTTATGCACTTGTTTCGATTTGGCGTTTTGAAAACGGAAAAACGGGACTTTATTCTATGAGCAATGTCGATTTTGATGATGTGTCGGAGGGTGAAACAACAGGACTCAAAACAAAACACCCCGATGTTTTGTGCAGTGAGATTTTGTTTGAAGAGAAAAGCTTTTCGGACATAAAAAATCATAAAAATCAAAAGGCAATCGAGGAATTGGCAAAAAGAGGGATAATAAACGGAAAAACAGAGGATTTTTTTGAGCCTGACCAAACAATGACGAGAGCCGAATTTGCGGCGATTACGGTCAGAGGATTGGGTCTTGCAAAAAAGGGTGAAAATAAATTTTCGGATATTTCCGAAAATGATTGGTTTTATGATTATGTCCGCATTGCTTATAACTATGGAATTATCAAGGGTGTGTCGGAGGATATGTTTAATCCGAGCGGAACAATCACCCGTGAAGAGGTCGGAGTTATGACGCAAAGAGCCGCAAAACTCTGCGGAATGGATACCGAAATAACGGAAATTGAAGCAAGAGATATTTTGGCAGGATTTTCAGACTATATAAAAATTTCCGATTGGGCATTTTCTCCGCTTGCTTTTTGCTACAGGAATGCGGTATTGTCGGATGATGATGTTAAGGTTGAACCGAAAAAAGCGGCAACAAGAGGCGAAATTGCCGAAATGCTTTGGAATGTGCTTTGTTTTTCGAAGCTTATACGGGAGTGATTTTTTTGAAAAATAATAAAAAGAGAATGATTTTGTGCTTTGCAGTTTTGCTTATTCTTATTGCGACATTTTTTGTCGGCGGAAATCAGCCGAAAAAGAAAGTTTTTGAAAGCAACGAACCCGTAAAGGTTGAGGAAAGAAAGCAAAACAGCGAGGAAAATAAGGAAGAAGAAATAAACGGGTGCGTAGAGCAAAAAGCAAAAGAGCCGACAGAAGAGAAAAAATCCGAGGCGGCAGAGGAAAAAAAGCAAACGCACGAAGAAAAAGAACCGACGGCTGAATTTGAAAAAAAGTCGGAGGAAATAACGGAAGAAAAAAAGGAAGAGACGAAAAAACAAGAACCTAAAGCCGAGAAAGAAGAGAACAAAGACGGTGAGCATACCTGCACACTTTCGGTAAGGTGCGACAAAATTCTTGACAATATGTCTTTGATGAACAGCAACAAGAAAGAAATTGTCCCGTCGGACGGGGTGATATACAAGGAAAAAACAGTGACCTTTTATGAGGGAGAAAGCGTTTTTAATCTTCTTGTCAGGGAAATGAAACAGAATAAAATCCACCTTGAATTTGTAAACACGCCGATTTATAACAGTGCATATATTGAGGGAATTGCGAACATTTATGAATTTGACTGCGGTGAGCTGTCCGGGTGGATGTACAGCGTGAACGGTGTTTTTCCGAACTACGGATGCTCACGCTATGAATTGAAGGACGGTGACAGAGTGGAATGGATATATACCTGTGATTTGGGAAACGATATCGGCGGAAATAATTCGGCGAGAAACGGAAGGTAAGCTATGAATGAATTTAAAACCTACCACCCGCTGGTGAATTTTATTTTTTATTTGGAGGTTATCGGATTTTCAATGTTTTTTATGCATCCGATATGCCTTGCAATATCGCTCCTCGGCGGCTTTTGGTATTCGGTGATGCTAAAGGGCAGGAGTGCGATAAAAAACAATTTAATATATATGATACCCGTTATGATGGCGACAGCACTCATAAATCCTATGTTTAACCATGACGGAGTGACGATAATTTGCTATCTTCCGAGCCAAAATCCGCTCACTGCCGAGTCGATTGCCTACGGATTCGGGGCGGCGGTTATGCTGTGCAGTGTCATATGTTGGTTTTCTTCATATAACGAGGTGATGACAAGCGATAAATTTATCTATCTTTTTGGGAGAATTATTCCGTCAATGTCGCTCATAATTTCTATGACACTTCGGTTTGTGCCGAGATTTTTGAGAGAATTGAAGTCGGTTATGAATGCTCAAAAATGTATGGGGCGTGATATGTCGAAAGGAAGTGTGCTAAGGCGTGCGAAAAACGGATTGGCGGTGCTTTCGATTATGCTGACACGCTCTCTGGAAAATTCCGTTGAAACGGCGGACAGTATGAGAGCAAGGGGATACGGACTCCCCCAAAGAACCTCTTTTTCGATATATACCTTTGACAAAAGAGATAGAAAAGCGTTAATATGTATTTTAATTCTCGGAATATATATATTGGTCGGAAAGTGCTTCGGAGAAATGGGCTTCAGTTATTTTCCGATAATGAAAGGCACGGATTTTTCATTGTACGGAGTTAGTGTATTTGTTTCATATTTAATGCTGTGTATGTGTCCGATTATAATCGAAGCGGTGGAGGAAAAAAGATGGAAAGCTTTAAAATCGAAAATTTGAGTTTTAGCTATCCCGAAAGGGAAAACAAGGCTCTTGACGATATAAATATAAGTGTAAAAAAGGGAGAATTTGTCACAGTCTGCGGAAAATCGGGATGCGGAAAAACAACTCTTCTGCGGCTTTTGAAGCCTGCAATTTCTCCGCACGGTGAAATTTTCGGAAAAATTTATTTTGAAAATTTTCCGATTTCGCAAATCGGCGAGAGAGAACAGGCACAAAAAATAGGCTTTGTTATGCAAAATCCCGACAATCAAATTGTAACGGATAAGGTTTGGCATGAGCTTGCGTTTGGGCTTGAAAGCCTGGGATGCAAAACCGAAGAGATAAGAATGAGAGTTTCGGAAATGGCATCCTATTTCGGTATTCAAGGTTGGTTTCACAAAAAGGTGTGTGAGCTTTCGGGAGGACAGAAGCAAATTTTAAATCTTGCATCGGTTATGGCAATGCAACCGTCTGTGCTGATTTTGGACGAGCCGACAGCACAGCTTGACCCGATAGCCGCAGGAGATTTTTTGAGAACGATAGAAAAAATCAATCGAGAACTCGGCGTGACGGTTATTATGACGGAGCATAGGTTGGAAGAAGTTTTTCCCGTTTCTGACAGAGTTATTGTTTTGGAGAGGGGAAAAGTCGCAGTCGATTGCAGAGCCGAAGAACTTGGCAGGATAGGTGTACAGAACAGCATTTATTCATCTTTGCCCGTTCCGATGAGGGTTTTCGGCGCGGTTGAAAAATCCGAAAACTGTCCGCTGACAGTCAGGGAAGGAAGAATTTGGCTTGAAAATTATGCAAAGGAGCATACTCTTCGTGATGATTTTTCAAAAAAGAAAAAGGAAGAGAATAATTCTAAAACGGCTGTCGAAATGAGAGATGTTTGGTTTCGATATGAAAAAAATTCGGAAGACATTGTAAAAGGCTTAAACTTAACGGTCAAAGAGGGAGAAATTTTTTGCATTGTCGGGGGAAACGGTGCGGGAAAATCAACGACACTTTCGCTTTTGTCCGGAATTAACAAGCCATACCGGGGAAAAATATTTATAAACGGAGAAAAAATTTCGGAAATTGACGGTCTTTATGACGGTCTTTTGGGTGTTCTTCCGCAAAATCCGACCGATTTGTTTGTAAAAAAGACGGTTCGACTTGATTTGGAAGAGGTTCTTTCCTACAAAGGCATAAGCAAGGAGAAAAAAGCCGAAAGGCTTGAAAATGTTGTAAAGCTTTGCGGACTTTGCGGACTTTTGGAAAGTCATCCGTATGATTTGTCGGGCGGTGAACAGCAAAGAGCGGCGTTGGCAAAAATTCTTTTGAATGAACCGAAAATATTGATTTTGGACGAGCCGACAAAGGGAATGGGTGCGGAATTCAAAAAGGAATTCGGAGCGATGTTAAAAGAGTTGAAAAGGAACGGTGTAACGATTGTTACGGTTTCACACGACACGGAATTTTGTGCCCAATATGCCGACACCTGTGCGATGTTTTTTGACGGAGCAATAACCTCACAGGCAGGAGCAAGAGATTTTTTTGCCGGTAAAAGCTTTTACACAACAGCGGCTAACCGTATGGCAAGGGGAATTCTTCCCAATGCGGTTCTTGCGGAAGATATTATATATGCCTGCACGGGGAAATCTCCCGATGCAGAGAAAAAAACGACTGATGGTAAAATTTATTTTGAAGAAAAAAGAAACAATGAAAAAAAAGAGATAAAAAAAACGCCGAAAAAAGATAAAAAAATCTCCAAAAACACTCTTTTTGCAATGCTTTTTGTATTCTTTTCCGTGCCGCTGACAATTCTTTTCGGAACTTATTTTCTGGAGGACAGAAAATATTATTTCATAAGTCTTTTGATAATAGCGGAAACGCTGATACCATTTTTTGCACTTTTCGAGGGACGAAAGCCAAAAGCGAAGGAGCTTGTTGTAATCAGCGTTTTATGTGCCCTGGGCGTGTGCGGAAGAACGGTATTTTATATGCTTCCGCAATTTAAACCCCTTGCGGCGATAGTTATTGTTTCGGGGGCGTGCCTCGGAGGGGATTCCGGATTTTTGGTCGGAGCTGTTAGTGCATTTGTGTCGAATTTCTTTTTCGGACAAGGTCCATGGACGCCGTGGCAGATGTTTTCTTTCGGAGTGATAGGCTTTATTTCGGGACTTATTTTTAAGGATTTGGGGTTAAAAAAATCAAAGCTTATACTTTCGATATACGGCTTTTTGGCAATATTTTTAATCTACGGCGGAATTATGAATCCGGCATCGGTGATTATGTATCAGGAAAATATAAATATGGGAATGATTATATCCTCATATGTAATGGGAGCTCCCTTTGATTTGATACACGCATTTTCGACCGTATTCTTTATGTGGTGCATATCGGATGTTATGTGCGAAAAGCTTGAAAGAATAAAAATAAAATACGGATTGACAGAATAAAAATAAAATTTGGACTAAAATCAAACATTTTTGGACTAAAATCGTATTCCTTTTTCGTTTGTCGTGTGTTATAATGATTTTGTGAAATGTATATGATGAATCTGTAAATTAGAATTTACAATGTGCGGAGATATATAAATCTCTTTCTCATAAAGAGGCTTCAGACCATCCCTTTCTCGCAAAGGGGGTTATATTCAGCAAAATGAGCAGTATCCGAGTGTTTTCTCGGTCTGTATATAACGCAGAGCAGGGAGGAGGGGCTTCCCCTATGGCTCTCGGACGGAATAAAAGTGACAATTGCTCTGCGAAATTTTAAAGAAAGGTTATGATAAAATGAAAAAAAGAATTTTTTCGGTATTAACCGCTTTGGCTCTTGCTTTGAGCCTTATTCCGTCCGCATTTGCGGATACGGGAATTGTTGATGCGTCCAAGGGTTATGATACGGTGGGTGAAAATCAATATGCTTATCCGACGCAGACAAACTATGACCCGTTCACAACTACAAATGCAGTTGAAGCATCAAAGTATTACACATGGTATAAAGACCTCGGTAACGGGTCATGGACATGGGATTCTTCGCTTCATCCGCAGGATGAAAATCCCAGGGACGGTGTATATGATTATTTGAGCGGAAAAGCTTGCGGAACATACGGACACTATGTGCTTTATGAGGATATGGTATTTTCAAAAGCACCGACATATTTCTTGATGAACGCTTCAACAGACACATCTGTTTTGGGCGATGTCGGCATACAGGTAAGCGTTATTTCGGATAACGGTACCGAAACAGTCCTTGCGGATGTTGCTATTCCGAAGAATGGCTGGACGGCATTTCAAACAGGCACATATGCAAAAATCGAAACTGAAATAGAACCCGGAACATATGATGTTAAGCTTAAGTTCACAAACGACGGAAACTTGAAATCATTTGTTTTCGGAGCTGATTTGAAAAACGCTTATTCAAAAATCAATGCGTTGGACTATGACAGCAAACACGAGGGTGTTGAGGAAAATCAAGCCGAAAATTGTTTGGGCAACGCGGCATACAATAACTGGGTAAGCTTTGACGCTGTTGATTTCGGTAAAACGGGTGCGGCATATCTTAAGTTTTATACAACAATGGTAGGTGCCGAAACCGTAAACAGAAAATTCAAAATTACTAACGGACACGGCGGAGAGGTTCTTCAAGATTGGATGAATATTCCGGGAAAGAACGGCGACTGGAGCGAAAAAGTTGCTATCTTCCCGTTGGACAGCACAAAGTTTAAGGGAATTAAGAATATTTGTATTCAATATGAACACACATCAGGAAAAGATAATCTTTTCGGTATTGAATTTGTTGAAATGAAGGATGCAAATGTACTTCAAGCTGCTCATACAGGAGATTATGTCGGTAACGAATATCAAATGAATTTCGGTATCGGCGGATATAACAAGATTGTTTTTGAGGGATTGCAAAAGGGCGAGGGAGAAGCTAATATAAAAATTCTTTCCTCCGACGGCACAACCGAGGTTGAAACAATTGCTATCCAAGACGGAAAATCAGAATACTATTTGAGTAACATAAAGGATTATACCAATGTTAAGACAATTAAGCTTTCGGCTGATGACGGCGTGAGCTTCACAGGCTTTAAGTTTAATGCGGAATACGATGCATTCCCCAATAAAACAGAGGTTAAAACAGCATATGTCGGAGTGGATGCCCAAAAAGCAGAAGAAGTTGCAAGTGCTTCTTCAGACGGTCTTGCAAAGGGACAAAAGGCAGTTACGAATACATTTATCGATTTGACAGGTGCAACAGCATTCGGTCTTATCGAAAAGGAATATCAGCTCAAAAAGGCAGGCTATGATGTTGTTTTTGTTGAAGCGGGAGCAAACTGCGAAAGCGTTGTAAATGCTTTGACGGGAACAAATTCATATGTTATCGTTGTCGGCGAGAGTGATGTCAGTGCAAAATACGGAATTGTTTCAACAACTCTTGAAACAATAGCGGATGATTTGAACCATGAAACAAGCTATAAGACAGCGGTTGCAAATTATCTTAACCCATACACCGAAATTATCGCAATGGATAGTTGCGGCGAGGGAACGGACGCTCCTGTTTCGGACAATGTTGCATTGAATATGACAGGCAAAAGAGCGGTTTTCAGAAACCTTAACTTTGCACAGGGTGCGGCAAGCATTAATGTTAAAGCAGGTCTCGGCTCAAGCTATTCGGGAAAAATGTCGGTTTATCTTGACAGCGTTTCCGATGCAAACAAGTTGGGAGAATTTGATATTAATGCTCAAGGCTGGACATCCTGGCAGAATCACATTGTTAATTTAAACAAGACAATCTACGGAGTGCACGATATTTGGTTCACAGCATCGGCAAACGGAAACCTTTATTCACTTTCATTTGAACAATCACAAAATGTGAATGTTTCCGAAACCTTGACACCCGATATGGCAACAGCAACCGTTTTGAACCAAAAAGCATATGTTGATGAAACAAACACTATGCAATATACCGTTGATTTCGGCGAAAATGCGAAATCATACAATCTCTGGGCAGAGGTTGCCGGTGCACAAGCAGGAACATTGACATTCACAATTGATAATCAAACTTTGACTGCTCCTATCAGTGCAGACGGTGCTTTTGCAAAGACATACAGTGCAGAGCATATCTCTTTGAGCGGTGTTAAGACTGTGAGCGTTTCTTCTGATGTTGCTTGTGCTGTCGGAAATGCAAAATTCCTCGGTGCAGTCAGCATTGACGATGATGTCTTGGGTGTTTCAAACTACTCGGAATCAAATGCAAATGTATCGGAAACAAGATTCGGTGGATTTAACGACGGAACACAATATGTTAAATGGACAAATGTTGATTTTGGTAATACAGAAGCTTTGAGAAAAGTAACATTTACATACGGAACAACAAAAGACTATCAGAACACCGTTATGACTCTTCGTCTTGATGCGATTGACGGTCCGGTTATTGCAAAAGCCGATGCAAAATATGCAGACGGTATTGGCTGGGAAGCTCCCGTAACAACAACCGTATCCGCAATTAAGGGCGTGACGGGTGTTCACACTGTATATCTCACGGTTGAAGAGGGTGAATATACCGAAACAGAGCGTGGTCAAGGCGGTGGTCATACATTGGCGGCAAATATATTCGGTGTCGATTTTGAAAAGGTAAGCGATACATACTTCGTTTCACACGATGAGGCGATTTTGTATAACAAGCAAACAAGCGAATATGAAAAGAAAGCTTCAAACGCTGTTTTGACCTTTATCGGTGCTGAAGATGTCAGCAATGTGATATTTGCGGAAGCAATTTACAACGCACAGAATAAGTTGATTGATATAGATATTTCAAACCATACCGTTGCGGCAGGTGAATTGAACGCAATTTCATTGTCGGTTAAATATCAGGATCTCCCTGCAGGTGAATATACCGTTAAGGGATTTGTTTGGAACGGACAGACCTTTGCTCCGATAAATGGTGAGGCTGTTACTTTCACAACATTCACAGTTAAATAATAAGGGAACTTAATATAGACATATAACAACCGTGATACATCTGCCATAATCGGCAGAATGTATCACGGTTGTTTTTTTATTACTCAATTCCGAGTTCTTTATGAAGGTGTTACCCTCACACCTAATCTTCAATTACCGTGTATCACAAGTTTTTGATTTTGTCAATGTTTTGCGAAACAATTTATCGAATTTAAATGAAGATATATTTTTATAATATTCCTTTGCGATTTTATTATACACAATTCTTATAATAAATGGATTGCGTTTGTATTTAAAAATCCATTCGGGCAACAGTATTTTATCATTGGACAATCAAATTATCCCGTTATGAAAATCTCATCCTCATTGATATCGCCTCGTTTGATTTCGGACGGTGAAAATCCGAATTCTCGTTTGAATGCCGATGAAAAATACGGCTGTGAGCAAAATCCCAGGCGTTCGGAAACCTCGGATATATTGACTCCGCTTTTCAAAAGATCAATCGATTTTTTGAGCTTCATATGAAGAAAATATTTATGCAAGCTGAATCCTGAATGTTTTTTTACGATACTTTTCAAAGTTGTCGGACTTATTTCGCAATATTTGGCAATTTCGGGGATTGTAACCTTTTGATAAACATTTTCCGACATAAATTCTATTGCTTTTTCGTAGTAGAGAGAATCGGGGTCGTTCAATGCGATGCCGATGTTTTTGTTCCCGATAAAGGAAAGAAGCAAAAGAGTTATGTATGACGAAACCGTTTGCAGGTATTCAACAGGGGCGGAATCGTTCTTTATATATTCCATATAGCTGAATTTTTTGTCCGTCTTGTTTTTGCGGACATAGCTCATAAGCAAATTCATAATATTTTTTTCATCTTCTGAAAGGCGAACAATTTTGTGGTCAAGCAATGTCTGCATTTCACCCGAAAGCGAAAAGGAAAAAATTATCAAATGGGCATTTGATTCCGCACCTATTCTGAACTTGTGAAAATCAAGAGGCTTGTGTATAATCAGCTCTCCGGATTTTAAGTCATAGGTTTTTTTGCCCGATGTGACACAGGCAGACCCCTTGACAATGTAAAAACATTCCCAGAAGTCGTGAAGTTCGCCCGGGTACTCGTATGACGGCTTGTGCTCTTCTTCAAAAAATGTATAAAATCTGTTTATATAAAATTTATTTTCCACATCAATAAATGTTCGTTCCATAAAATTGTTCCCTCCGTCCGAAAACATATATAATTTGTCCGTTTTTGAATTGACATCGGCTTTTATCGGTGGTATTATATCATAAGAAGACTATTTTGTAAAGGGGTATTAAAATGAGTGAAATTGCATTGGGATATATCGGCTTGGGTCAAAGAGGAATGGGACTTTTGAAGGAGTGTGTTATTTCTCAGTGTCCGAACATTAAAATGGTTTGCGATTTGTATGAGGACAGATGTAAGGATGCCGCAGAGCTTATTGAGGAAAAAACAGGCAAAAAGCCTTTAACAACAACCGACTATAATGAGGTTTTGACAAACAAGGATATAAACACCGTAATAATTGCATCGGCGTGGGAGTCACACATTGAAATTGCCGTTGCCGCAATGAAAGCCGGAAAGGCTGTCGGTCTTGAGGTTGCCGGTGCCTATTCTCTTGACGATTGCTACAAGCTTGTTGATACATATGAAGAAACAAAAAAGCCCTTTATGCTTTTGGAAAACTGCTGTTTCGGCAGAAGAGAGCTTATGGCATTGAATATGGTTAAGAAAGGATTGTTCGGTGAGGTTGTTCATTGCAGCGGCGGCTATCATCACGATTTGCGTTCCGAGGTCGCAAACGGAAGAGAAAACCGTCACTACAGATTGAGAAACTATCTTTCGAGAAACTGCGAAAACTACCCGACACACGAGCTTGGTCCTATCGCAAAAATTTTGAATATAAACCACGGAAACAGAATGATAACGCTTTCTTCAACGGCTTCAAAGTCCTGCGGACTTGCCGAATATGTTAAGAATAATAAGCCTGATGACGAATTTTTGAAGGGAAAATCCTTTGCACAGGGCGATATCGTAACAACAGTTATTAAATGTGCCGGCGGTGAAACAATAACTCTCACGCTTGACACGACTCTTCCAAGATATTATTCAAGAGGCTTTACGGTGAGAGGAACAAAGGGAATGTATGAGGAAGCGACAGATTCTGTGTTTATCGATCGCCCCGAGGATACCGCTCACGATTTTGACTGGCTCAAGGAATGTGTCAGAAATGCGGAGCAATATGAAGAGGAGTATGACCATCCGATATGGAAAGAATATCTGCAAGCGGGCGTTCAAGGCTCTCACGACGGTATGGATTATCTTGAATTTTCAATCTTCTTTGATGCATTGAAAAACAATAAGCCAATGCCGATAGATGTATATGATGCCGCAAGCTGGATGGCTGTGACGGTTTTGTCCGAAATGTCAATCGCAAGAGGCGGTGCGGTTGTTGACTTCCCCGATTTCACCAGGGGTAAGTGGCATATTCACAACGCTGATTGAAAATATCGATAAAAAATTGGTTTTTTGGGGACATTTTTAATAAATAATGAACATATTGTTAAAAATCTATTGACATATGTCGAAAAATGATGTATGATATTATCATCCTGTTGAAGTTTCCGGAATTTTCAAGACCGGATGCGGAGGGGACTCTGGAGAATCTCACTTGATGAGTGCCGAAGGTGCAAGATTGTTGAAAAACAGTCGAATCTCTCAGGCAAAAGAACGGAGAACAAATGAATAACCGACGGTTTAATGTCTGTGTGTTTTTTCCAAGAGTTATATTTTTATGCATAATTAGGAGGAAAAAATATGCAGACATTTTTAGATTCATTACTCGCTGTTGTCAAAACGGCAAACAGCTATCTTGCCGATTACATATTGATTGTGTTGTTGGTCGGAATAGGTCTTTTCTATTCGTTCAAAACCCGTTTTGTTCAAGTTCGTTGCTTCAAAGAGGGTATGAAGAGAGTTTTCGGAAACATCAATTTCTTCGGTGGAAAAAATAAAAGCGGTTTGACTTCATTCCAGGCTCTTGCAACGGCTATTGCCGCACAGGTCGGAACAGGTAACATTGTCGGTGCGTCAGGTGCTATTTTGATAGGCGGACCGGGTGCGATTTTCTGGATGTGGGTTATTGCGTTCCTCGGAATGGCAACAATCTATGCCGAAGCTGTTTTGGCACAGGAAACAAGAGTTAAGGATAAAAACGGTGAAATTCACGGAGGCCCTGTTTATTACATTAAAAAGGCATTCCCGAACGGTTTCGGAACATTTTTGTCGGTTTTCTTTGCAATTGCAATAACACTTGCACTCGGATTTATGGGTTCAATGGTTCAGTCAAACTCAATCGCAGAGGCTTGCTGTAATGCTGTAGGTGTTGATTACACGGCTTGGGGTTGGATTATAGGTATTGTGGTTGCCGCAATTTCGGCTTTCATCTTTATCGGCGGCGTTCAAAGACTTGCTTCCGTTACAGAAAAGATTGTTCCCCTTATGGCAGGACTCTTCCTTTTGGGCGGTTTGATTGTTTTGTGCTTGAGAATTAAATATATTCCGCAGACAATCGCTATGATATTCAAATTTGCCTTCACACCCGATGCTTTGATTGGCGGTGGTATCGGTTATGCAATTAAGACTGCAATCAGCCAGGGTGCAAAGAGAGGTCTTTTCTCAAATGAAGCGGGTATGGGTTCAACTCCTCACGCTCACGCTATGGCTAATGTTGAAAAACCGCACGACCAGGGTGTTGTTGCTATGGTTGGTGTATTCATCGACACTTTCGTTGTTCTTACAATGACTGCTTTGGTTGTTATATCCTGCTTGTATGTCGGTGACGGTCCTTTGGCAGGTGCAACGGGTGCAAATTATTCCGAAATGATTGCAGCTTCGGGAATTACAAAGACAAACGCAATGCAGATGGCATTTTCAAGCGTGCTTCCGTCTGCTTTCGGTAAGGTGTTCGTTGCAGTTTGTTTGCTCTTCTTTGCGTATTCAACAATTATCGGCTGGAACTTCTTCGGTAAAATCAATATTGAATATCTCTTCAAGCACAACAAGGTTGCAACGGTTATCTATTCGGTTGTTGCGATAATCTTTATCTTTATCGGTACTACCGTTTCAAATGACCTTGTTTGGGAACTTACAGACTTCTTTAACTATTTGATGGTTATTCCGAACGCAATCGCTTTGGCGGTTCTTTCAAAGATTGTTCAAAAGAACGCATTCGGAAAAAAAGATAAATAATAACGGTACGGGGACTGTTTTCGCAGTCCCCGTTTTAAAAGGATGAAATTATGGATAAGAAAATAAAAATCAAGGACATATTCATAACACTTATGATTATTGCGGTTTGTTTTATTCTCTGTCTTATGTTGCAAATTTTCTTCGGAGAGGATAATGCATTAATTCCGGCAATATTCGTTCTCGGAGTTTTTCTGTCATCTGTTATAACGCAAGGGTATTTTTGCGGCGTGTGCGCCGCATTGATAAGTGTTCTTGCGGTGAATTTTGCCTTTACTTTCCCATTTTTCAGATTTGATTTCACAATTCCCGAAAATTTCATTTCGGCGGTGATTTTATTGATTGTTACGGTTGTCACCTGCGGACTTACAACAAAAATTAAACGCCAGGAGGCAATGAGAGAGGAAAGTGAAAGAGAAATTATGAGGGCAAATCTTTTGCGTGCGGTTTCGCACGATTTGAAAACCCCATTGACAACAATATGCGGTTCAAGCTCGGCTCTTTCGGAAAATTACGACGATTTCACTGATGAACAGCGTCGGCAGATGATAAGAGGAATTGCGGAGGATTCGCAGTGGATGAGCAGAATGACCGAAAATCTTTTGTCGGTGACAAGACTTGACGGGGACAATGTTGAAATTATAAAGACTAATACTGCACTTGACGAGTTGATAGATTCAGTTCTTGTCAAATTTGCGAAAAGATATCCCAATATTACAGTTTCGGTTGATATTCCCGATGAATTTGTCTTTATTCCGATTGATGCACTTTTAATTGAACAGGTTATATTGAATATTTTGGAAAATTCTGCGGAACACGCCGTCGGTATGACGAAACTTTCGATAATGGTTAATGCGGTGTCGGACAGGGTGATTTTTGAAATAAGGGATGACGGATGCGGAATTCCGAGGGAAAAAATGAAAAATTTGTTCAGCGGATGTTATTCGGAGGAGTTCACCCGTTCGGACAACAGAAAAAATCACACAGGGATAGGTCTTTCGGTCTGTGCTTCGATTATAAAAGCTCACGGCGGAGAAATAAAAGCACAAAATCTTAAGGACGGCGGCTGTTTGTTTTGTTTTGTTCTGAACAGGGAGGAAGCAGATGAAAACTAACAATAAATATAAAATCCTTGTTATTGAGGATGAGGAAAATATAAATATCCTTTTGAAAACTCTTTTTGAAGCAAGCGGTTATGCGGTTGTTTCGGCAAGCTCCTGCAAGGGAGGACAGATGCTTTTTGATTCGCATCGACCCGATTTGGTGATACTCGATTTGGGACTTCCCGACGGTGACGGAACATATTTTTTAAAAAATGTCAGAAAAAAATCATCTGTTCCGATTATCGTTCTGTCAGCAAGAAGTGATGAGGGAGACAAGGTTGAAGCCCTGGATTTGGGTGCAAACGACTATGTGACAAAACCGTTCGGAACGGCAGAGCTTGTTGCAAGAGTTCGTTCGGCACTTCGCATTGCAAGGCACAGCGACATATCCGGTGGAAAATTTTCATCAAACGGTCTTGAAATCAATTATGATGCAAGGCGAGTTATTATAGATGGTCTGGAGATAAAGCTGACCCAAACCGAATATAATATTATTGCATTTTTGTCAAGGCATCCGGGAAAGGTTATGACCTACAGTGCCATAATAAAAGAAATTTGGGGTTATAACGATTTGAACAGTACAAAAAAATTGCAGGTTAATATGGCAAATATACGAAAAAAATTAGGAGCAAAGCCGGGCGGTAACAATTATATCGTCAATGAGCTCGGAGTCGGATACAGAATGTGCGAAAATGATGTGTAAAAATATCATTTTCGTTTTTTTAATCTTAACCGCATCTTAACCGATTATGTGATACAATAGCTCCGAAATAAAAAATATGAGGTGGAAAAATGAATATTTTTGATGTACTTACACTAATCGGCGGTCTTTGTCTGTTCCTCTTCGGTATGAGCGTTATGGGCGATGCCTTGGAGAGAAGAGCGGGCGGAGGTTTGAAAAAAATTCTCGCAAAGCTGACAAAAAACAAAATTACGGGATTTTTGACGGGTCTCGGTGTGACAAGTGTTATTCAAAGCTCTTCGGCTACGACGGTAATGGTTGTCGGATTTGTAAATTCGGGAATTATGACATTAAAACAGTCAATCGGAGTTATAATGGGAGCGAATATCGGAACAACCGTGACGGCTTGGATATTGAGTTTGGGCGGAATTTCAAGTGACAATTTCTTTGTTCAGCTTTTGAAGCCGACATCATTCACGCCTGTGCTTGCACTCATAGGAACGGGACTTTTGATGTTCGGAAAAACAAGCAAGAAAAAGGATACGGGAACAATTATGCTCGGATTTGCGACACTTATGTTCGGAATGGACACAATGTCGGCGGCTGTTTCGGGTCTTGCGGATGTTCCTGCATTCCAAAAAATGTTTTTGATGTTTAAAAATCCGATTCTCGGTGTGCTTGTCGGTGCTGTTTTGACAGCGATTATTCAATCAAGCTCGGCATCTGTCGGAATTTTACAGGCTTTATCGGCAACGGGTCAAGTGTCCTACGGTGCGGCTGTTCCGATTATAATGGGACAAAATATAGGAACTTGTATAACAGCAATTCTCTCTTCATTCGGAACAAACAAAAACGCAAAGCGTGCGGCTGTGGTGCATCTTTCCTTTAATGTGATAGGAACGGTCATATGGCTCGGCGTTTTCAGCCTAATTTCTGCTGTGTTAAAACCGGCAATCCTCGATATTTCGGCATCCTATGTCGGAATTGCGGTTGCACATTCGGCTTTTAACATAGCTTGTACGGCATTGCTTCTTCCGATGTCATCATTGCTTGAAAAGCTTGCTGTTTGGGTTGTACCCGAAACAAGCAGGAAAGAAAAGGTTGCGGAGCTTGACGAAAGACTGCTTATTACTCCGCCGATTGCACTTGAAAGCTGTAACAGACTTGTCTGCGAAATGGCTGAACTTTCGGTTTCGGCATTGAAAAAAAGTCTTAATATGTTAAATAATTTTGATTCATCAGTTGCGGAGCAAATCAGAAAAGCGGAGGAAAAGGCTGACCATTATGAGGATATTTTGGGTACATATCTTGTTAAATTGAGCAGTTATCAAATCAGCGACAGCGATAGTTCCGAGGTGTCCAAGCTGTTGAAAGCGATAGGAGATTTTGAAAGAATTTCCGACCATAGTGTCAATATTTTGGAATCTGCGGAGGAGCTTCGTGATAAAGAAATTGTTTTGACTCAAACGGCAAAAAAAGAACTTGATACAATCTGCAATGCTGTATCCGAGATACTTTCTCTTGCTTATAAGGCGTTCGTTAAAAATGATATTGAGGCGGCTTTGAATATTGAACCTTTGGAGCAGGTTATTGACGGACTCAAAACAAAACTGCGAAATGACCACATCAAGCGTCTTAAAAACGGAGAATGTTCAATTGAAGCCGGATTTGTTTGGGCGGATCTTATCACAAATATTGAAAGAACATCCGACCATTGCTCAAATATTGCAGTGTGCATTATGGATGCTGCAGAAAATAATATGAATGTTCACGAGTCATTAAGAAGCTTGAAGAACGAAAATAGTCTTTTTGATGAAAAATATGCACAGTATGCAAAGAAATATGAAATAGAAGAGTAAAACAAGACAAAACAAAGGAAAACCGGAAAGAGATACATAAAAAATTTTCAAGTGATACATTCGCCGATTATGGCGGATGTATCACTTTTTCATATCGAAAACGGTATTTTCCGCCTTATCAACGGGCGATCTTGTGTTAAGTGATGTTCAAAATCTATGATTTTTTTGATAGTCAACTTTATTGACACGCTTAAGAACCCGATAAATTCGGGTTCTTAATCTTTTTGTGTTATTTAACTGTTCGGCTTGGGTTTAAAAATAAGTGCGGCAAGAAGTGCAAATATTATAGCGGCACTTATTCCGCCGGCACCCGCACTTATTCCGCCGGTAAATATTCCGATAAATCCGTCACGGGATACCGCTTTTTCAACTCCTTTTGCGAGTGTTGCTCCGAATCCGCACAGCGGAACGGTTGCACCTGCACCGCAGAAATCAATCAGTTTTTGATAAATTCCCACAGCCTGTAAAATTACGCCCGAAACAACATAGGAAACCAATATTCGTGCCGGGGTGAGCTTTGTTTTATCAATCAAAAGCTGACCGATGATACAAATAAGTCCGCCTGTTACAAATGCTTTCAAATATGACATTTTCATCCCTCTTTTCCGTTTGATACGACAACTGCGTGTGCAATTGACGGAATTGTCATACCTTGCTGAACCGTCATCGGATTCATAAGAGCACCTGTTGCCGCAATGAGAACTTTGTTGATTTTTTTTGCCTTGAGCATTTTAAAAATATATCCCGAAAAAACGGAAGCACAGCATCCGCATCCGCTTCCGCCTGCGTGGACATCCTGTTTGTTTATGTCAAAAATCATTTTTCCTGCATCCTTGTGCTTTGAATATATATCAAAACCGTTTTGATTCATAATATCACAAAGAATATCCGAGCCTATGATACCCAAATCCCCGGTCAGAATGATATCGTAATCATCGGGCGTTGCGGAGGTGTCGTTAAAATGGGTGATGAGGGTATCTGCAGCGGCAGGAGCCATTGCCGCACCCATATTGTTTATGTCGGAAATTCCCATATCAACTATTTTACCCGGAGTTGCACAGGTTATATAAGGCCCGACGCCCTTCTTCGACAGAACCGCACATCCCGATGCGGTAACCGTCCATTGTGAGGTGGGAGTACGCTGACCGCCGTATTCAAGGGGATAGCGGAACTGTTTTTCAGCGGTACAGAAGTGGCTTGATGTTATGCAAAGGCAGTTGTCGCAAAAACCGCCCGACGATAAGACAGAACCGAGAATTAATGATTCCGCCATAGTGGAGCAAGCTCCGTAAAGACCGAAAAAAGGTGCGTCGAAGCCTGATATTGCATAGCTTGCACCGACACATTGATTTATCAAATCCCCTCCGAGAATGAAATCTATTTCACCGTCGTTGATGCCGAGCTTTGACATGGCTAGCTCGGCAGTCTTTTTTTGGAGCTTGCTTTCCGCTTTTTCCCAACTGTCTTCGCCCCAATAGTCATCGGTTAAAATGTGGTCGAAATAGGAGGCAAGCGGTCCTTCCCCTTCTTTTTTTCCGACAATTGATGCAGTTTGCAGTATTGTCGGCGGTTGTTCAAATACGATTGTCTGCTTTCCGATATGGCTGTTCATAAAATCTCTCCCCTTTTTGAATTTTGAAACACATTAATAGGATTTGAGATTTTTGATAAAATATACTAATAATTTTTATGCCGAAATTGCTTGTGCAACAGTTTCGGTTTTATGAAGTGTGATAACAACCGCACTCATATCATCGGGAATTCGGGGATAGATTTTTTTTCTTGCCGAGCCGACGATTTTTTCGGCAAGCTTTTGATTATCATATTCATCCGATTTCATAAAGCCTTTGACCCATTCGCCACGCATAAGCCCGTAGCCTGCTTCGCTGACGCCGTCCGAAACCATAACAACCATATCGCCGTCGGAGAGCTGTCTTTTAATATTATCGGTATTTATGCTTTCGCAAATGCCTGCCGGAATTCCCTTGAGGCTTACCGTTTCAATTGTGCCGCCCGATTTTATATAGCTTTGTGCACCGCCGATTTTTATAAACTCCGTTCTTCCTGAACGCAAATCGATTTCGCACAGGTCAATGGTGGAAAATCCCTCTCTGTCCATTTTAAGAGCAAGGGTTGAATTGATTAAATTTACCGCCGTGTTTTTTGAAAAGCCTGCTTTTAAAAATCCGCTTAACAAATCGGCGGTCATTTTTGATTCACGGGAGGCATCGCATCCGCTTCCCATTCCGTCGCACAAAATCACATAATATTTCCCCTTATCCGTTTCAAAATGCACAAGTGTATCGCCAGAAACCGGCTCTGTCTCCTTTTCCTTTTGGAAAAAGCCGATACTGACGGCGTATGAATTGGCACAGATGAGTTTTTTTATTGATTTGTTCTTGCATATAACGCTCTTTAGCTTTATGCCTAGTATCCTCTCCGCTATGGATATGAGTTCATCCTCGTCCGAATCGATGGGGACGGAATAATACATTTCGCAGTAGCCGTCGCTGTTATGCACAACATTTAAGTCCTTTAAATATATGCCCTCTTTTGAACATTCGGATAGGATTTGTTTTTCTTTTTCCTCGTCAAAGAAGAAGCTTTCGCCGATTTCTTCCGACAGATTTGAAATTACCTTTGAAATTTCGATATATTGGTCGGATACGAATTCCCTTTCACCGAAGCGAATTCCTTTTTCGAGAATATTTGATTTGTTTATTTCATATATATGGTTAAATTCATTTAAAAACAGCTCGGGCTGAACACATCGTTGAGTAAAGACAACGGGTGCGTTTTTGACGGTGCATTCTCCGTGCTTTTCGGTTGCATCCAAAATAGAGAACATATATTTATAGGTGTCGTTGAAATTTTTTTGCCAGCAGTCACAAAAGTGCGTGCAATCGGAACAGATTCTCGATGCTGTTTCATCAAAAAGGGAGGACGGAGAAAAAATATTATCTGTCCCTTTTTGGAATGAAGTTTTAAATCGCCGTGCAAATTCGGAAAATGTGACCGAAAGAGTGTTGAGTTCTTCGGCGATATAGTCTCTTATTCTGTAATTTTGCCCCTCACAGTCAAATTTAAATATGTTTGCGAGAAAAACACCAGTATGTCTGTTGAATTTCGGGGGAAGCATCGAAAAAGCGAGAGTGCCGATTATAATATCGGAGGCGGACAAGGGGAAACGGAAAAAATTTCCTGCGGTTAAAATGCAGATTGTTATTCCGCTTATAAAGCCGATTGCCGAGGCGGCTTGTCCGAAGCCTTTTAACAGGCTTGCAAAAATTGCACTTATGCCGAAAACTCCGCCACAGGAAAGGGCGGATTTTTCGTCTGAACAGCCGACAAAACCGCATATCAGTGCAAAAGCCGCACAGCTTTGAAAAGATGAATACATAGACAGGCAAAGTATCATATAGATGCAGGCAATTGTTTCAAGGCTTATCGAAAGCGGAATTGGAATGTTTGAAAGTCCTCTTATGCACAGC
This sequence comes from uncultured Lachnospiraceae bacterium, assembly GCA_964530315.1. Taxonomy (GTDB): domain Bacteria; phylum Bacillota; class Clostridia; order UBA1381; family UBA1381; genus RGIG1988. The sequence goes on along the minus strand of CAZGZZ010000004.1, from coordinate 23,510 downwards.
ATCGTAAGAATGAGAAAGCATACTGCGTTTTCTTTTGTTGCGGGCAGATTTTTTCTTCGGCGGTCAAGAAGAGTGTTAAAATCGGAAAAAACTGCGTAAGCTGTGAGTGAAAAAACGCTTTCGAGAAAAAGCGACGCAACGCCCTCAATATGTGTCCCCATTATGAACACCGAAACCAATCCGCATAAAAATACTGCTACGGGTGCAATACAGAAATTAATTATTTTTTTGTTTTCTTTTTCCGCATAAAACAGCTTAAATAGGGAAATCAAAAGGGAAGCGGCAACATATTTTGCCGTTTGGGCGTTTGACAAAAGACTGCCCGATAAAATTGCGGCAACATAGAGATAAAAGGATTCTCTTTTGCCGACGGCACAAAAAAGAATGCATCCGAAGGGATTAAAGCCGAGCAGCTGTGACCGCTGACACAAAAAGGTCAAAAATGCAAGGAATATGTCCCTTTTTTCGGGGACTTTGATGAGAGAATTGAGAGTTGGTTTTTGCTTGGTGAAGCTTGTTTGATTCATGAGAAAAATCCTCCTTTGTAATTTTTGAGAGTTTTTCCATTATAACACCGCACACTTAAAAAATATGCCGCTTTCGGTTGTCGAATAATGATAACAATTCGACCGAGCGAATGTTTATTTTCAGTTTATTGACATTTTTATTTCATTTCGTGAAAATATATGGTATTTATGATAAAAGGCTGTTATAATTTAATAGGGAAAAAGATTGCAATTTGTTGTTTTTAAGCGAAAGGAATGTTTCTTTTTATGAGAATAATTGTTTTTTCGGACACTCACGGAACGATTGAGCCATGTGTCGGTGCGATAGGAAGAATTAAGGATATAGATTTGATTATTCATTGCGGTGACCATTGGAGCGATGCGAGGGATATCGGTGATAAGTTCAAAGATATTCCTGTGAAATATGTTCGGGGAAATTGTGATTTTGCTCTTGCACCGATAGAAGAAATCGTTGAGGCTGAAGGGAAGAAAATACTTGTTACTCACGGGCATATGTACAATGTTAAGGAAGAAAAAGGAAGATACGAAACGCTCAAAAAAAGAGGTCTGGAGCTTGGGTGCGATGCGGTTGTTTTCGGGCATACGCATATTGCATACAATGAAAATTTCGGCAATATTGTGCTTATGAATCCGGGAAGTACAAAATACGGTATGAATTACGGCATAATCGAGATTGAAAACGGGGTTCTTAAAACGGCTGTTTTGTAAATTATCACAAAATGTAGAGTTTTGGCAGAAAAAAGACACAATATCTTGTGTTTTTGTCGAAATTTTTGCGGTTGAAGAATGTTGCCCAAAAGGTAACAATAAAGGGTTTTATTTATCGGAAAAAGTGGCGAAAATCCCGACAAACGCAGTGTTTTCAAGAAAAAAATGACACATCGGCAGATGTCGGAGCAGAAAATTTCGCACTCTTTGGTTGCGTGCGTGCCAAATCGGCTTTTGATGCATTGAAATGTGGTTTTCTCGGTATTATAATTAATATTGTAATAGCTTTTATGTTCGATGCGGAGGGCGATTGTGGGATTTCGTCTTGTATTGAAAATGTCCGAGCAAGGCAGTGTCAAAAGACACTGCCTTGTTTGACAATGTGGAAAATGTATGGTAGAATGATTTCAAGCAAAGCTTGAAATCAGCTAAATTCGCTTAACGGCGAGCTAAATGTGCTAAAGCCACACGTAATTACTACATAGCTAAATTGACCTTGCGGTCAGCTTGATAAGCAAAGTTCATTTAGCTGTTTTTAAAGTTTGAAATATGTGGGACAAAAAAGCTTCAACTTAAGGGGAAGGTGCAGTATGTCGAAAAAGATATTTTCCGACTTATCAGCCGGGTGACCCTATGTGGTCACCCGAAAAGTTTCCGTTTAGGCAAGAAGTTTTTGGGTATTAAAAGGGTTTGAACAGATAATATTTGTTCAAATATTAAACAAACGAAAGGATTTAACGGTTATAAGTTATGAACACAGAACATAATATAGCTATAATAGGGTCAACAGGTTCAATAGGGACACAAACGCTTGAGGTTGTTGACTCTTATCCGAACATAAAGGTTCACGCAATAAGTGCACAATCAAACATTGAGCTTCTTGAGAAACAGATAAGAAAATACAAGCCGAAAATTGCGGCTGTGGGTGATTGTGAAAAGGCAAAGGATTTAAAAATACGGGTTGCCGATACAGATGTCAAAATTGTGTCGGGTGATGACGGACTTTTGGAAGCGGCAACAGTAAAAGATGCTGAATTGCTGGTTACGGCGGTTGTCGGAATAGCAGGACTTGCACCGACGGTTGAGGCAATAAAGCAGAAAAAGAATATTGCACTTGCAAACAAGGAAACTCTTGTGACGGGCGGTCATATAGTGACAAAGCTGTGCAGTGAATACAAAACGCAAATTCTTCCCGTTGACAGCGAACACTCGGCGATATTCCAGTCAATGAGAGGGTTTGATAAAAGGGACATAAAAAGAATTATTCTGACGGCATCGGGCGGACCATTCTTCGGAAAGACAAAAAGGGAGCTTGAAAATGTTACTCCTAGTGATGCGCTGAAGCATCCGAATTGGAATATGGGAGCAAAGGTTACAATAGATTCATCAACACTTGTGAACAAGGGACTTGAGGTTATCGAGGCAAAATGGCTTTTTGGCGTTGATGCATCGAAAATCAAGGTTTTGGTTCATCGTCAAAGTGTTGTGCATTCGATGGTTGAATATGCGGATAACGGTGTTATTGCCCAGCTCGGTGCACCGGATATGAAACTACCGATTCAGTATGCAATAACATATCCGAAAAGACTGCCGATGACGGGAAATGAGCTTGATTTTACAAAGTATTGTAATTTGACATTTGAAGAACCCGATACCGACACATTTTATGCCTTAAAGCTTGCATATGATGCGGCGAAAATCGGCGGTTCGCTTCCGACGGTTTTCAACAGTGCGGACGAGGCGGCGGTTGAGCTGTTCAGAAAAGGCAAGATATCATACCTTGACATAACGAGACTTATTTCGGAGGCTATGAGCAGTATAAAAAATATAGAAAATCCGACAATAGAGCAGATTTTTGAAACCGACAGAGAAGCAAGACGCTTTGTTGAAAATGCAGTTTTAAGGAGATGATAATATGGTGACGGTAATTGTCACGATAGCTATATTTATGCTGTTGATTTCGGTTCACGAATTCGGGCATTTTATTATGGCGAAACTTATGGGGATAAAGGTTGAAGAATTTTCAATCGGAATGGGACCTGCAATAATAAAAAAACAGGGACATAAAACTCTCTATTCGTTAAGACTTGTTCCGGTGGGGGGATACTGTCGTTTCGCCGATGAGGACGGGGAAAATCCGGAAGCACTTTCAAAACAAAAAAGATATAAAAGATTTTTTGTTCTTGTTTCGGGTGCGGTGATGAATATTATTCTCGGGTATGTTTTGTTTATCGTTATGACGGTTTCTATGCCGCACGACAGCGGAACTCAAAACAAAATAAGCCTTCCCGTTGTCGGAAGTGTGATTGAAAATTCGTATATCGAAAAAGCCGGAATAAAAGAGGGCGACAGAATAACCGCAATTAACGGTCACAGAATAAATTTTTATCAGGATATTGCTCTTTACACCTCGGAATTTAAGGAAAACACGGTATCGAATATACGCATCAAAAGAGGAAACGAAAAGCTTGAATTTGATGTTATGCCGACGGTGAGCGAGACGACCTATATCTATAACGAAGATTTTGTTGAGGTAAAAACGAACATAAACGGACAGGAAAAAACGGAAAATTACGAATATTCTGAAAATGCCGACATAAATGAGCTTGTCGGCACAACGGACACTCAAAAAAAGCTCATAATCGGCTTTGTTCCGAAACAGGAAGAAGTGGGTTTGGGCAACATATTCTCATATTCATATAATTACACCGTTTTTGTTGTTAAGCTTGTTTTTAAATCAATCGGGGATATTGTCGGAGGAAAGGTTAGCCTTGATGCCGTTTCGGGACCCGTTGCGATTGCCGGAGAGGTGAACACAGCCGTTAATACGGGAGCGTTCAGCTTTGTGAATGTTTTGTATCTTGCCGCAATAATAACAATCAATCTCGGAATATTCAATCTTTTACCGATACCTGCACTTGACGGGGGAAGATTGGTGTTTTTGATAATCGAATGTTTAAGAAGAAAAGCCATCCCGGCACAAAAGGAGGAAGCCATCCATTCGGTTGGTTTAATTCTGTTGCTTATTTTGGGTGTTGTGATTGCTTTTTCGGATGTTTCCAAATTATTAAGGTGATTTTGTGCAGTGTTGTCAGTGCGACAACACTGCATTTTATTTATTTATTACGAAAATAACAATAACTTTAAATTATCACTTGTAAAGCTTGCATTATTATGGTATGATATAATTAGAGAAAAAAGCAGAAAAAGGAATGATTAAAATGAAAAAAGTCGGAATTATAATGGGTAGTGACAGTGATTTGCCAAAGGTGAAGCCTGCAATTGACAAATTGAAAGAATTCGGAGTACCTTTTGAGGTGCATATTTATTCGGCACACAGAACGCCGGAGCAGGCAAGAGATTTCAGCGTTAATGCAAAGAAAAACGGTTTCGGTGCAATTATCGCCGCCGCAGGAAAAGCGGCCCACTTGGCTGGAGCGATTGCCGCAAACACGGTTTTGCCCGTAATCGGTATTCCGGTTAAGGCATCGGCACTTGAGGGTCTTGATGCACTTTTGTCAACGGTACAGATGCCTGCGGGCATACCTGTTGCAACGGTTGCCATTGACGGTGCGGCAAATGCGGCGATTTTGGCAATGCAGATGATTGCGTTGTCCGATGATGAGCTTTCGCAAAAGCTTGAAAATATGAGAGCAAAAATGACGGAAGAAATTGTTGAAAAGGACAAAAATCTCGAATACTGATAAATAATAAACATTGCGAAAGGAGAGATGTTTGAAATGGGTGGTTTTTTCGGAATAGTCAGCAAGCGTGACGCAATTGAGGATGTGTTTTTCGGGACGGATTATCACTCACATCTCGGAACAAAACGAGGCGGAATGGCGGCGTATGATAAGGAAAGGGGTCTGCAAAGGGACATCCATAACATTGAAAATTCACCGTTTCGGACAAAGTTTGAACATATTTTTGAGGAAATGCAGGGCAATTCCGCAATAGGTTCGATAAGTGATTCCGATCCGCAGCCGCTTTTGATTCGTTCAAAAATCGGAACATATGCAATAAGCATTGTAGGACTTATCACAAACACGGAGGAGCTGATTGATAAATATCTGTTTTCCTCGGGAGGGCATTTTAATGCAATGACAAGCGGAAAGGTCAATTCGGTTGAGCTTGTCGCATCGCTCATTAACCAAAAGTCGGATTTCAAGGAGGGACTTGAATTCGTGCAGGAGGTTATTGAGGGGTCTGCGTCGATACTGATTTTGAAAAACGACGGGGCGATTATCGCCGCCCGTGACAGGTTGGGCAGAACGCCTGTGCTTCTCGGAAAGGACAGCGACGGTTATTGCGTTTCGTTTGAATCATTTGCATACAAAAAGCTCGGATATGATGATGAGCGTGAATTGGGACCGGGAGAAATTGTCGAAATAACAACCGAGGGCATAAAACAGCTCAAAGAACCGGGTGAAGAAATGAAGATATGTTCGTTTTTGTGGACATATTACGGTTATCCGACCTCAAATTACGAGGGCGTCAATGTTGAGGTTATGCGTTGTAAAAACGGGGAAATAATGGCAAAGAACGACAGTGAAGCCGATTTCAAAGATGAAGTCGATTATATCTGCGGTATCCCCGATTCGGGAACTCCGCACGCAATCGGCTACGCAAACGAAAGCAGAATACCTTTTGCAAGACCGTTTATAAAATATACACCGACCTGGACACGAAGCTTTACACCGTCTAAACAGTCGGACAGAAACAAAATAGCGAAAATGAAACAGGTTCCGATACACGAGCTGATAGTCGGAAAAAATCTTTTGTTTATAGATGATTCGATAGTCAGAGGAACACAGCTTCGTGAAACGGTTAAATTCCTTTATGACAACGGTGCGAAATCGGTTCATATGCGTTCGGCGTGTCCTCCGATTATGTACAGCTGTAAATATTTGAATTTTACCAGAGCAACAGACGAAATGGAGCTTATCGCAAGAAAGATAATTATGGAGCTTGAGGGCGAAGAGGGATTCAAACATATAGAAGAATACAGCAGTTCAAAAACCGAAAGAGGAAAGAACTTGAGAAAGGCAATTTGCGAAAAGTTTAATTTCTCGTCACTTGAATTTCAAACAATAGAGGGAACAATGGAAGCAATAGGCAAAGATCCTTGTAAACTGTGTACATATTGCTGGAACGGAAAAGAATAGAAAGGGAGATATAAAATTATGAGTAACAACAAATCAAGATCTGACAGTTATGCGGCGGCAGGAGTGGATATTACTGCAGGCTACAAAGCGGTTGAGCTTATGAAAAAGCACATCGCAAGAACAATGATTAACGGAAAATCGGACGATATAGGCGGTTTCGGCGGTTTATTTGAGCTTGATATGACAGGTATGACAAAGCCTGTTTTGGTAAGCGGAACGGACGGCGTCGGCACAAAGTTAAAACTTGCCTTTTTGATGGACAAGCACGACACTGTCGGAATTGACTGTGTGGCTATGTGTGTAAACGATGTTATCTGCTGCGGTGCAAAGCCGTTGTTCTTCCTGGATTATATTGCCTGCGGCAAAAACTATCCCGAAAAGATAGCACAAATTGTATCGGGAATTGCAGAGGGCTGTGTTCAGGCAGGCTGTGAGCTTATTGGCGGAGAAACAGCGGAAATGCCGGGCTTCTATCCTGTTGACGAATATGACCTTGCAGGCTTTACCGTTGGTGCGGTTGACAAATCAAAGCTTTTGGACAATACAACAATCAAAGAGGGCGATGTTGTGGTTGCCTTGGCTTCTTCGGGTGTTCATTCAAACGGATTTTCTCTTGTGAGAAAGGTTTTTGATGTTGAAAATGCGGATATCAAGTCTCCCGTTGCGGAGCTTGGCGGAAAGTCAATCGGAGAAACTCTCCTGACGCCCACAAAAATTTATGTTAAATCTATGACAGCTCTTTTTGAACAGATTACCGTTAAGGCTGTTTCCCATATCACCGGCGGCGGATTTTATGAGAATATTCCGAGAAGTATTCCAGACGGTTTCGGCGTTAAGGTTGAAAGAAGTGCGGTTAAAGTTCTTCCTATTTTTGAGCTTTTGGCAAAGAAAGGCGGAATAAGCGAGCGTGATATGTTCAATACATTTAATATGGGTGTCGGTATGACTTGTGTTGTTGATAAAAACGATGTTGAAAAGACGCTTGAAATCCTTAAAAACAACGGCGAGGATGCATATGTAATCGGAGAAATTGTCAAGTCGGACGAAAGCGTGGTAATATGCTAAATGCAAATATATGCGTGCTTGTTTCGGGCGGCGGAACAAATCTTCAAGCATTGATTGATGCACAGGCAAACGGAATTTTGTCGAGCGGAAGCATAAAGCTTGTTATTTCAAACAAGGAAAACGCTTATGCACTGGAAAGAGCAGAAAACAGCGGAATTGATGCAAAATTCATCAAAAAAGATGCGGATTTTGAAAAAAATCTTGTTTCGGCATTGGAGGAATACAAAATCGATTTGATTGTCCTTGCAGGATTTTTGGTTATTTTGAGCGAGGATTTTGTAAGAAAATACGATAAGAAAATAATAAATATACATCCGTCCCTGATTCCGTCCTTTTGCGGCGATGGATTTTACGGACTTAAGGTTCACGAGGCGGCACTTCAAAGAGGGGTCAAGTTGACGGGTGCGACAACGCATTTTGTAAATGAAATCACCGATGGCGGTGAAATCATAATGCAGAAAGCGGTTGAAATAAAAGAAGACGACACCCCAGAAATTCTTCAAAAAAGAGTTATGGAGCAAGCGGAATGGAAAATTCTTCCGCTGTCGGTTGAAAAGATTTCAAAACAAATTATAAATAACAAATGATGAAAGGGGAAATCGTTGTGATTAATGAGCTTTACCAAAACAGCTATCCGGGGAGAGGAATTATAATCGGAGAAACTCCCGACGGTGAAAATGCGGTCATTGCATATTTTATTATGGGCAGGTCGGAAAACAGCAGAAACAGAATTTTTGCACTCGACGGTGACGGCATCAAAACAAAGGCATTTGATGAGTCGAAAATGGAGGACCCGTCATTGATTATCTATTCGCCCGTGAGAGTTTTGGGTGATGTTACCGTTGTTACAAACGGCGACCAGACGGATACGGTTTATGACTTTTTGAAAGAGGGAAAAACCTTTGCCGATGCATTGAGAACAAGGGAATTTGAACCGGATGCACCGAACTTTACTCCGAGAATAAGCGGTATGGTTGATTTATCGGACGGATTTTCCTATAAATTGAGCATATTAAAATACAATAACGGTTCATGTCAAAGAAATTTCTATGAATATGAAAAGGCAACCAAGGGAGTCGGGAATCTTATTCATACATATAAAACGGACGGAAATCCCATTCCGACATTTTCGGGTGAACCGAAAGAGGTTTTGCTAAACAACGATATTGAAGCTTTTACAAAAGAGCTTTGGGATAGCCTTGATAAGGACAACAAGGTATCATTGTTTGTGAGATATATAAATTTGAAAGATAAATCCACAAAAACAAAGATTATAAATATAAACGAGTAAGGAGAGTAACCGATGAAAGAATTGGAATTGAAATACGGCTGTAACCCGAATCAAAAGCCGTCAAGAATTTTTATGGAAAACGGAAACGAACTGCCGATAGAAGTTTTGAACGGAAAACCCGGTTACATTAACTTTCTCGATGCACTTAACAGCTGGCAGTTGGTTAAGGAATTAAAGGAAGCAACAGGATTGCCTGCGGCGGCATCCTTTAAGCATGTAAGTCCTGCCGGAGCGGCTGTCGGAATTGAATTGCCCGATGTTTTGAAAAAGATATATTTTGTCGATGATTTGGAATTGTCTCCGCTTGCCTGTGCATATGCAAGAGCAAGAGGTGCGGACAGAATGTCTTCGTTCGGCGATTGGATTGCACTTTCGGATGTCTGTGACAAGGAAACGGCAACTCTTATTGCAAGAGAGGTTTCGGACGGAATTATTGCCCCCGGCTATACCGATGAAGCTTTTGAAATTCTTTTGACAAAGAGAAAGGGCGGATATAACATTGTTAAAATCAATGAGGACTACAAACCCGACCCGATTGAGAAAAAGCAGGTTTTCGGCATAACATTTGAACAGGGAAGAAATGAATTTGAAATAAATAAGGAGCTTTTGGAGGAAATTGTTACCGATAACAAGACAATTCCCGATGAAGCAAAAACAGATTTGATAATTGCGTTGATTACATTAAAATATACACAGTCAAATTCCGTTTGTTATGCAAAGGGCGGTCAGACAATAGGTGTCGGTGCAGGACAGCAGTCAAGAATTCACTGTACAAGACTTGCCGGAAACAAGGCGGACATTTGGCATTTAAGACAGCACCCGAAGGTTTTGGGATTGCAGTTTAAAAAGGACATAAGAAGACCTGACAGAGACAACACAATAGATGTTTATATCTCGGATGAATGTGATGATGTTATCGGTGATAATGTTTGGCAGAACTTCTTTGAGGTTCGTCCCGAAAGACTCACCGAAGCGGAAAAGAGAGAATTTTTATCCTCTGTCGGTGATGTTTGTCTCGGAAGCGATGCATTCTTCCCATTTGGCGATAACATAGAAAGAGCCAAAAAGAGCGGTGTGAAATATATTGCACAGCCCGGCGGCTCAATAAGAGATGACAATGTTATAGAGGTATGTAACAAATACGGTATGGCAATGGCAATGACAAAGATGAGATTATTCCATCATTAATAATCCCGGAAAGGAAAAAATGCATTATGAATATTATGGTTGTTGGCGGTGGCGGAAGAGAACACGCAATTATAAAAAAGCTTAAAGAAAGTCCGCTTGTGCAAAAGATTTATGCTCTGCCGGGTAACGGCGGAATAGGACAGGATGCCGAATGTGTCGATATCGGAGCAAAGGATATTGAGAAAATTGTCGGCTTTGCAAAGGAAAACAAAATAGATTTTGCGGTTGTTGCTCCCGATGACCCGCTTGTACTGGGTGCGGTTGACGCACTTTCCGAAATCGGAGTAAAATGCTTCGGCCCGGACAAAAAAGCGGCAATTATAGAGGGAAGCAAGGTTTTTTCAAAAAATCTTATGAAAAAATATAATATTCCGACTGCCGGATACGAGGTTTTCACCGACCCGAAAAAAGCATTGGAATATCTTGAAAATGCATCATATCCGACAGTTATCAAGGCTGACGGACTTGCACTCGGAAAGGGTGTTATAATATGCCCCGATTATGAAACGGCAAAAGACGGAATTAATTCGATTATGAACGATAAAATTTTCGGTGACAGCGGTAACAGCATTGTTGTTGAAGAATTTTTGACAGGTCCGGAGGTTTCGGTACTCTGCTTCACCGACGGAAAAACCATCGCTCCGATGGTTTCGTCAATGGACCACAAGAGAGCTCACGATAACGACGAAGGATTGAATACCGGAGGAATGGGAACAATTGCTCCAAATCCTTATTACACAAAGGAAATCGCAGAGGAATGTATGGAAAAAATATTCGTTCCGACGGTTGAGGCAATGAACAAAGAGGGAAGAACCTTTAAGGGTTGTCTTTATTTCGGACTTATGCTGACAAAGAACGGTCCGAAAGTTATTGAATATAACTGCCGTTTCGGTGACCCCGAAACACAGGTTGTACTTCCGCTTTTGAAGTCGGATTTGCTTGAGGTAATGATGGCTGTTGAAGCAGAAAAACTCTCTGAAATAAATGTTGAATTTTCAAACGGAGCGGCTTGTTGCGTTGTTATGGCATCGGAGGGATATCCTACCAGCTATGAAAAAGGATTTGAAATCAGCGAGGATGAAACGGCTGAAAATGTTTGCATATTCCACGCAGGAACAAAAGAGGAAAACGGTAAAATCGTCACAAGCGGAGGAAGAGTTTTGGGCGTTACGGCAACGGCTGACACGCTCAAAGAAGCGATTGACGATGCATATAAGGCAGTTGGATGTGTGCATTTTGAAAATGCGTTCTACCGCAGAGATATCGGCAAAAAGGCGTTGGCAGTCGGCACAGGCAGATAAGAAAGGAAAGAGCTATGGTTTACAGAATATTTGTTGAAAAGAAAGACGGATTGGCAAATGAAGCCGTTTCGCTGTGTGATGAAATCAACGGTCTTTTGTTTATAAAAAACCTTGAAAAGGTGAGAATTTTCAACCGTTATGATGTGGAAAACATCGAGGCTGATATATTTGAACAAAGCAAAAAAACCGTTTTTTCCGAACCGCAGACGGATATTATTTATGATGAGCTTCCCGATGAGGAGGCATATGTGTTCGCCGTTGAATATCTTCCGGGTCAATATGATCAAAGAGCCGATTCGGCGGCACAGTGTATTCAGATAATGTCAAGACAGGAAAAACCTGTCGTTAAAACCGCAAAGGTTTATATGCTCTTCGGAAAGCTTTCCGAGAGCGATATCGAGAAAATAGAAAAGCATGTAATTAACCCCGTGGAGGCAAGAAAAGCTTCTCTTGAAAGATTTGAAACACTTGATATTCCGAGTGAAATTCCGACAGAGGTTGAAACGATTGACGGATTTATCAATCTTGACAATGACGGACTTTCGGAATTACTTGAAAAGCTTGCACTTGCAATGGATTTTGACGATATAAAATTCTGTCAGGATTATTTTAAGAAAGAAAACAGAAATCCGACAATAACGGAAATCAGAATGATTGATACATATTGGTCGGATCACTGCCGTCACACAACATTTTTGACGACAATTGACGATGTTACTTTTGAGGATAAGCTTCATTCGGATGCATATGAAAGATATATCGAAACAAGAAAGAGCTTAAACCGTACAAAACCGCAAAATCTTATGGATATTGCAACTCTTGCGGTTAAGGCACTTCGCAAAAACGGTCAGCTTCAAAGACTTGATGAGTCAGAAGAAATTAATGCTTGTACGGTTAAAATAACTGTCGATGTTGAGGGTGAGAGCGAAGAATGGCTTCTTTTGTTCAAGAACGAAACACATAACCATCCTACCGAAATCGAGCCTTTCGGCGGTGCGGCAACCTGTATCGGCGGTGCTATCCGTGACCCACTTTCGGGAAGAGCATATGTTTATCAGGCAATGCGTGTTACAGGTGCGGCAAATCCGCTTGTCAGCGTTGAGGATACAATTAAAGGAAAGCTTCCGCAAAGAAAAATTGTTACGACAGCGGCGGCAGGTTACAGCTCATACGGAAACCAAATCGGTCTTGCAACAGGTCAGGTTGATGAAATTTATCACGACGGTTATGCCGCAAAGAGAATGGAAATCGGTGCGGTTGTTGCGGCTGTTCCTGCGGAAAATGTCAGAAGAGAAGTTCCGAATCCGGGAGATGTTGTCATTCTTCTCGGCGGAAGAACAGGTCGTGACGGTTGCGGCGGAGCAACAGGTTCATCAAAATCTCACAAGCTTGATTCTCTTGAAAAATGCGGGGCAGAGGTTCAAAAGGGCAATGCTCCGGAGGAAAGAAAGCTCCAGAGATTGTTCAGAAATCCGAACGCTTCAAAGCTTATCAAGCGTTGTAACGACTTTGGTGCGGGCGGTGTGAGCGTTGCCATAGGTGAGCTTGCCGACGGACTTGAGGTTGATCTTAACAAGGTTCCGAAAAAATATGAAGGTCTTGACGGAACGGAGCTTGCAATCAGCGAGTCGCAGGAAAGAATGGCTGTTGTTGTCGAAAAGCAGGATGCGGACGAATTTTTGAAGCTTGCAAAAGAGGAAAACCTTGAAGCTACGGTTGTTGCCGAAATTAAGGAAGAGCCTCGTTTTGTGATGAAGTGGAACAATAAAAACATCGTTGATTTGAAGAGAGAATTCTTGAATTCCAACGGTGCGGAAAAACATATAAAAATTACCGTTCAAAAGGCGGAAAACTTTGAGAGAAATCTTTGCGGAGAATTTTCCGAAAAGCTTGAAAAGCTTGCCGGAGATTTGAATGTTTGCTCAAAGAGAGGTCTTTCCGAAAGATTTGACTCTACAATCGGTTCAAACACCGTTTTGATGCCATTCGGCGGAAAATATCAAATGACACCGACACAGGCTATGGCGGCAAAAATTCCTATGCTTTTGAAAGAAACAAAAACCTGTTCGGTTATGTCATGGGGATATAATCCGTATATTACAGAGAAGAGCCCGTATCACGGAGCATATCTTGCTGTTTTGGAATCGGTTGCAAAGCTTGTTGCTACAGGTGCTCCGCTTGATGACTGCTATTTGACATTCCAGGAATATTTTGAAAAACCCGGAACAGACTCAAAGCGTTGGGGAAAACCTCTTGCGGCACTTTTGGGTGCATTTGATGCACAGATGGATTTGGGATTCGGTTCAATCGGCGGTAAGGATTCGATGAGCGGAAGCTTTGAAAATATAGATGTTCCGCCGACACTGGTTTCTTTTGCGGTAACGGTCGGAAATACGGATGATATTATTTCTCCTGAATTTAAAAAAGCGGACTCGCAGATCAGAATTGTTCGTGCAAAGCTTAACGAAAACGGACTTCCCGATGCCAAAGAATTTTTGAAAACGGCAAAGGATATATATGAACTTGTAAAGCAGAAGAAGATTATTTCGGCATATACACCTGTTTACGGCGGTATTGCGGAGGGTCTTATGAAGATGACAATGGGAAATAAAATCGGTTGTGAAATCGAAAATATTTCCGAAGAAGAGCTTTTCGGCTATTCATATGCTTCATTTATTATAGAAACTTCCGACGATTGCGAATTGGGTGAGTTGATAGGAAAAACCATTGATAAATATACAATTTCGATGAATGCAAATAAGGTTTGTATGGAAAAAATCCAAAAGATTTACGAAGATAAATTGGAACCTATATTCCCGTGCAATATCGATATGGGCAAGGAAGAGCCGAAGACAATAACATATGATGCGGCTGTTGCGGCATCACCAAAAATCGGCATAGCAAAGCCGAAGGTTTTGATACCGGTATTCCCCGGAACAAACTGCGAATTCGATACTGCAAAGCAGGCTGAAAGAGCGGGAGCAAAAGCGGAAATATTTGTTATAAACAATCTTTCTGCACAGGATGTTTCAGAGTCTGTCGAAAAATTTGCGAAGAAAATCAATGAGTCGCAAATAATTTTTATCCCCGGCGGTTTTTCGGGTGGTGATGAGCCTGACGGATCTGGTAAGTTTATAACGGCATTCTTCAGAAATCCGCAGATTGCTCAAAATGTCAATGAACTTTTGAAAAATCGTGACGGTTTGATGGCAGGTATATGTAACGGCTTCCAGGCACTTATAAAGCTCGGACTTGTGCCGTTCGGTGAAATTATCGAGGCGGATGAAAACTGCCCGACATTGACATTTAACAAAATAGGACGCCACCAATCAAGAATTGTCAGAACAAGAATTGCTTCAAACAAATCACCGTGGCTTTCAAAAACACAGCCGGGCGAAATTTACAATGTTGCAATTTCTCACGGTGAGGGAAGATTTATCTGCAATGACGAGCTTTTGGAAAAGCTTATCAAAAACGGTCAGATTGCAACACAGTATGCGGATTTGGAGAACAAAGCATCAAACGATATAAGATTTAACCCCAACGGTTCGGATATGGCTATTGAGGGTATAACCTCTCCGGACGGAAGAGTCATCGGAAAGATGGGTCATTCGGAAAGAATAGGAAATAACCTTTACAAAAATGTCGCAGGGGTGTATAATATAAATATGTTTGAATCGGCAGTTGAATATTTTAAATAATACAGGAGGATTAAAAAATGGCAAAATACTATAATGAACCGTCAAGAACATTTAACGAATATCTTCTTATTCCGGGATACACATCAAAGGATTGTATCCCAGCGAATGTTTCGCTTAAAACACCTTTGGTAAAGTTCAGAAAGGGTGAAGAGGAATCACCTATTTCATTGAACATTCCTTTGGTATCGGCTATAATGCAGTCGGTTTCCAATGACACTCTTGCAATTGCACTTGCAAAAGAGGGTGGAATGTCCTTTATTTACGGCTCGCAGTCAATTGAAGATGAGGCGGCAATGGTTGCAAGAGTTAAGAGCTACAAGGCAGGTTTTGTTGAAAGTGATACACAGCTTTCTCCCGAAAGCACTTTGGCTGATGTTTTGGAAATCGTTGACGAAACAGGTCATTCAACAATTGCTGTAACCGATGACGGAACAGCTAACGGGAAGCTTTTGGGTATTATCACAAGCAGAGATTATCGTGTCAGCAGAATGAGCACCGATATTTGCGTTACGGAATTTATGACTCCGTTTGAAAAGCTTATCACAGCTCCCGAAAACACAACCTTGAAAGAAGCTAATGATATTATCTGGGAACATAAGCTCAATTCTCTTCCGATAATAAACGATAAGCAGCAGCTTTTGTATTTTGTTTTCCGTAAGGACTACACAAGTCATAAAGAGCATCCGAACGAAATTCTTGATGCACAGAAGAGATATATGGTTGGTGCCGGTATTAACACTCTTGACTATGAGCAGAGAGTTCCTGCACTTGTTGAGGCAGGTGCTGATGTACTTTGTATCGACTCGTCGGAGGGTTATTCCGTTTGGCAGAAGCAGACAATTGACTTTATAAGAGAAAAATACGGCGACAGTGTTAAGGTCGGAGCAGGAAATGTTGTTGACAGAGAGGGATTTATGTTCCTTGCCGAAGCGGGTGCGGACTTTATTAAAATCGGTATCGGCGGCGGTTCTATCTGTATCACAAGAGAACAAAAGGGTATTGGAAGAGGTCAGGCAACGGCTGTTATTGAGGTTGCTGCGGCAAGAGACGAATACTATGAAAAGACAGGTATATATATTCCTATATGTTCGGACGGTGGTATTGTTCACGATTATCATATGACATTAGCTCTTGCGATGGGAGCTGACTTCATTATGCTCGGAAGATACTTTGCTCGTTTTGACGAAAGCCCGACAACAAAGCTTAATATTAACGGCACATATGTTAAGGAATATTGGGGCGAGGGTTCAAACCGTGCGAGAAATTGGCAGAGATACGACCTCGGCGGAAAATCAAAACTTTCCTTTGAAGAGGGTGTTGACTCTTATGTAACATATGCCGGAAGTTTGCACGATAATGTTGAAAAGAGCTTGTATAAGGTTAAATCAACAATGTGTAACTGCGGTGTTACAAATATCCCCGATTTGCAGAGAGATGCAAAGATGACGGTTGTTTCATCAACAAGTATCATCGAGGGTGGATATCACGATGTCACATTGAAAACAGCAAATGCAAAAATATAATTAATTGAGAAAATGTCCGCAAATTGAGATTTGCGGACATTTTTTTTGTGGTTTCATTTTGTCCGAGACGGGCGACCTTCTCCGCTACGCATAAGTTCTGTTGGGCAAAATCAAAGATTTTGAACATCACTTAACACCGGATTGCCCCTACGGAGATTGTGGGTAACGCAAATGTTCACAACACACGAAACGGGGTTAAAATCAAACATATTTTTTCATATGTTTCAAGGCAGATTTTTCCAATCGTGACACCTGTGCTTGTGAAATGCCTATTTCGTCCGCAACCTCCATTTGTGTTTTTCCTTGGAAAAACCGCATATTCAAAATATTTTTTTCTCTTTGATTTAGGCGTTTCATCGCTTCGCTGATTGCGATATTTTCAAGCCATGCTTCATCGGTGTTTTTCGTGTCGCTCACCTGATCCATAACATAAACAGCTTCCCCCCCGTCGTGGTAAACGGGTTCATAAAGGCTTACGGGGTCTGTTATCGCTTCAAGAGCGAAAACAACATCCTCTTTCGGCACATCCATTTCCTTTGCAATTTCGGAAATTGTCGGCTCTCTTGATGCGGTGCTTATGAGCTTTTCCTTAACATAGAGTGCCTTATATGCGATATCTTTCAGCGAACGGCTGACTCTGATTGCATTGTTGTCACGAAGATAGCGTCTTATCTCACCGATTATCATCGGAACGGCATAAGTGGAAAATTGAACATTCTGCGACAGGTCAAAATTATCGATTGCCTTTATAAGTCCGATACAGCCGACCTGAAACAAATCGTCAATATTTTCGCCACGGTTGTTAAACCTTTGTATAACACTTAAAACAAGACGCAGATTTCCGTTGACAAACTCTTCTCTTGCTTCATTATCTCCCGATTTTATTTTTAAAAACAGCTCCTCTTTTCTCTCCTTTGGAATTACGGGAAGTTTTGCGGTGTTCACTCCGCAAATTTCAACCTTGTTAACCATAAAAAAACCCCCTTTTTGATATGTAGCGATTGATTTGATTAACAAGTTTTTTATCTGTTTTTATTATTGCCCAAAAGCGGCATTTGATACCGGTAAATTTTTTGTTGAATGTTTATTACTCTTTTTTTCAAAAAACTATTGACTTTTTCGTCAAATTAGTATAAAGTTTTTACAATGCGGTAATTATCACTTTTTATACCGCACAAGCTTTTGGCTATTGATTGGAAAAAGCTTGTTGAATACAGATTGGAGGTAGAAAGTTGGCAAAAATTGTCAGTCTTGAAAATGTTAGTTTATCCTTTGAGGGAGAGCAAATTCTAAATAATATCAGCCTTGATATATGCGATAAGGAATTTGTTACCCTGCTCGGTCCGTCGGGTTGCGGAAAGACAACAACTCTCCGTATTATAGGCGGATTTTTGGAGCCTGATTCGGGCGATGTTATTTTTGACGGTAAGAAAATAAACAATCTTCCGCCGCATAAAAGAAACATCAACACGGTTTTTCAGAGGTATGCGCTTTTTCCGCACCTTGATGTATATGATAATATTGCATTCGGTTTGCGTGTTAAAAAGCTTCCCGAAAAGGAGATAAGAGAGCGTGTTAATGAAATGTTGAGGCTTGTGAACCTTGCAGGTTTTGAAAAGCGTTCGGTTCAAAGGCTTTCGGGCGGTCAGCAGCAAAGAGTTGCCATTGCGAGAGCTTTGATTAACAGACCGAAAGTTCTTCTTTTGGATGAACCGCTTGGAGCGTTGGATTTGAAGCTTCGTAAGGAAATGCAGATTGAACTGAAAAAAATTCAGCAAAGTCTCGAAATAACATTTATATATGTAACTCACGACCAGGAGGAGGCACTTACGATGAGTGATACCGTTGTTGTTATGAATAACGGTGTTATTCAGCAGATAGGTACTCCCCAGGATATATATAATGAGCCTGTAAATGCATTTGTTGCGGATTTTATCGGCGAGAGCAACATAATAGACGGAGTTATGAAAAAAGACTGTCTTGTTGAAATCGACGGTATGGAATTTGAATGTGTCGATAAGGGATTTGAAACCGACGAGAAGGTGGATGTTGTTATAAGACCGGAGGATATAAGAATAATTCCGGTTTCCGATGCAAAGCTGACAGGAACGGTTGAAAATGTGACATTTAAGGGTGTTCATTACGAAATGCTTGTTAAATCTCACAATTTCGATTGGCTTATTCATTCCACAAAAGCCGCAGAGCACGGCTCGGTTATCGGAATGGATGTTGCTCCGTTCGATATTCACATTATGAAGAAAACCGATGCGTGAAGGAGGCTTGCACTATGAATGAAAACACCAACGAAAGTCATACACTTTTGCAAAAGCTTCTTGCGGCACCGTATATTGTGTGGATGATTGTTTTTATAGTCGTGCCGCTTGCGATGGTTGCGTATTTTGCATTCACAACCGCAGACGGAGCGTTTACGCTTAATAATTTGAAAGAAGCCGCACAATATGGAAATATTTTCTTAAAATCGATTGTTCTTGCGGCAGTCGCAACGCTTATATGTCTGGTGATAGCTTATCCGGCGGCGTATATTTTTTCAAGAATGGGGACAAACATTCAAGGCACGATTGTTATGCTTGTTGTTTTGCCTATGTGGATGAATTTTCTCTTGAGAACATATGCGTGGATGACAATTCTCGGAAATAACGGACTGATAAATTCCGTTCTGCAATTTTTCGGATTTGAACGGCTGAAACTGCTGAACACGCAGGGAGCGGTTGTTCTCGGTATGGTTTATAACTACTTACCCTATATGATTTTGCCGCTTTACACCGTTATGGTTAAGATAGACAAGAGTATTCTCGAAGCGGCACAGGACCTTGGCTGTAACAGTGCAAAAACACTGTTTAAGGTTGTTCTTCCTTTGAGTGTTCCGGGGATAACTTCCGGAGTGACGATGGTTTTTGTGCCGGCAATAAGCACATTTATCATTTCAAGAATGCTCGGTGGCGGAAAATCACAGCTAATCGGTGATTTGATTGAGATGCAGTTTTTGGGAACATCCTATAATCCCAATCTCGGTTCGGCAATATCTTTGATTTTGATGGTTATTGTTCTTATAATTATGACCGTTATGAATCAGTTTGATGCCGATGATGACAAGGTTTTGATGTAGGAGGTGCAAAAAAATGAAAAAACTGTCTAAATTTTATCTTGCACTTTTGTTCATCTTCCTTTATGCACCGATATTGGTTTTAATTGTTTATTCATTTAACGAAAGCAAGAGTAAGACCGTGTTTTCCGGCTTTACGCTTGATTGGTACATAAAATTGTTTAACAATCAGCTTATTATGACATCTCTGCGTAATACAGTCATAATAGCGGTTATTGCATCGGTGGCATCGACAATTCTCGGAACGGCGGCGGCGATCGGATTTTCCAAAATGAAAAAAATTCCGAGAGCGGTTGCTATGAACATAAACAATATTCCAATAATCAATCCCGAAATTGTGACGGGTGTGTCGCTTATGCTTTTATTCGTATTTTTTGCGGCAAGAATGAATTTTGAATTCGGAATGGTAACGCTTGTGCTTTCGCACATTACATTCGATGTGCCGTATGTGGTTTTGAATGTTCTGCCGAAAATCAGGCAGATGAATCCGCATATTTACGAAGCGGCACAGGATTTGGGATGCAATCCCGTAAAGGCATTTTTCAAGGTTGTTGTGCCGGAAATTATGCCGGGTATTCTTTCGGGATTTTTGATGAGCTTTGCTTATTCGCTCGATGACTTTGTTATCAGCTATTTTACAAGCGGTTCAAGCTCGCAAACTCTTCCGATAACGATTTATTCGATGACAAGAAGAAAGGTAAGCCCCGAAATCAATGCACTTTCAACCATAATATTTATAGTTGTTGTAACTGTTTTGGTGGTTAAAAATGTGATTGAAAACAGGGATATCAAGAAAAAAACTGCCGTATCGGCAAACAGGGCGAATTTTGAGAGGATGTGAAATAATTGAAAAAAATATCGATTATTTTGAGTGCGGTTTTGATGCTCTCCTGCTTTTCGGGATGTTCAAAAGCTCCGAAGGAAGCAACGGTGAGTGTTTCGGACACCGCATATTATGAAAAACATAAGGATGAGGGTCTTTCCATCAATGTTTATAATTGGGGAGAATTCATCGCAAACGGAACCGAAGCCGAAATGCTTGATGTCAATGCGGAATTTGAGGCACTGACGGGCATAAAGGTTAATTACAGCACCTATGCAACAAACGAAGAGCTTTATGCAAAAATGAAGGGCGGCGGAGCTGACTATGATATTATAATTCCGTCTGACTATATGATTTCAAGAATGGTTAAAGAGGATATGCTCGAGCCGCTTGATTACAGCTTAATACCAAACAGCGAAAACATTATGGACTCATTTAAAAATGCGGTCTATGATGAGGGAGATGTTCATTCCGTGCCTTATATGTGGGGAACGGTCGGAATAATCTATGATAAGGAAGAAGTTGACGAAAAGGATATCGATTGGGATATTTTGTGGAATGAAAAATATGCCGAACAAATCCTTATGTTTGACAATCCCCGTGATGCATTTGCAATTGCGGAGCTTTTGCTCGGATATTCGCTAAACACTGAGGATTCATCGGAGCTTATTTCGGCGGCTGACAAGTTAAAGGAACAAAAGCCGTTGGTTCAAGCTCATGTAATGGATGAGATTTTCGATAAAATGGGTGCAAGAGAGGCACTTCTCGCTCCTTACTATGCAGGCGATGCGGTAACGCTTATGTCGGAATACGATCATCTCGGTTTTGTTGTCCCGAAAAGCGGAACAAACCGTTTTGTTGATGCGGTGTGCATACCGAAAGGCTCAAAAAATAAGGAGCTTGCACATATGTATATAAATTTCCTGCTTGAGCCGGAGGTTTCTTTGGCAAACAGCGAATTTATCGGATATTCGACACCGAACAAAAAGGCATTTGAGCTTTTGAACGATGAAATTAAAAATGACGGAATTTCCTATCCGTCAGATGAATATCTGAATGAAAAAACATCTGTATTCAACAACCTTTCGGACGAGGCAAACAAGTTGATGCAGGATTTATGGATTGAGGTAAAATCAGCCGAATAATGTTTAATTTGCACAGTTTTTCGGGATAATATTGGTTGAATGAATATTGACAACCGAAAAAAAAGAGAGTATAATAGAAATGGTATAATTAGTATGAAAGGGTGATATACAATGAAAAAAATCATATCGATTGCTTTGACCTTGACGATGCTTTTCAGTATGACGGCTGTTTATGCGGCTGCGGACACACCGCTTGAGGCGGCAATAAAAGCAATGACCGGGGTGAATATAGATGACATTAAAGATGTTCCGGTTGATGCTGACATTACTGTAAGTGCCGATGGAGGAACAACCTATGAAAACGGTCCGTTGTCGATGAATTTGACAACAGCTTCGGTAGCTGATTTCGGATTTAAAGCAACTATTGATATGGCAGGTGTCAAGAGACTTGTTGAGGCATACGACGGTTTTGCGCAAGCGGCTGTTACGGCTGATTCATCTCTTACAGATGAATATAATTCCTGCTATGTAACAGGTCAATTTACAATTAACATTGACTATCCGCAGACAGGATTTGTTCTCAATCCGAGTGCTGTGACGGACGGAAATTTAACAGGATTTTCTTCTGCTGAAGCCGGCAAGGATATGAGCCAAATTTTCGAAGAGGTTTCAAGAACAGAGCCTACATCTCCTTACACAGGCTATAAGAGATTGACAATTAAGATAAAGGTTAAGGATGGTGTAAAAGTAGGTTTGGCAACACTTAAGAGTCACTTGTCAAATTTAGCGCTTGAATACAGCGACAATAAAATTGCACAAGTAGGTACATACACAATCAGAGGTTCGGTTTCGGGATATACAACAATTCATTCTGTTGTGTCAAGCGTTGACTCCACAATGGGAACAACAACCTACACATTCGGTCAGAAAACAGGCGGAGAGAATAATGCAAGCTACCGTGACCCGGCAGATGACATAAGTGCTACTGTTGTTGTTTCGTCTGACCATACGGGCGGCACAAGCCTCGGCGGCGGTTCGGTACAAAGAAGCCTTACAATTATGGATGGCGAAGAGGAGCTTTCCAAAAAGCAATATACAAACGGTGCAACAATTTACACAGGCAAGCTTGAAATGCCTAAAAAGAATGGCTGTGTATTTGCCGGATACTTCTATGATAAAGAATTGACTATGCCTGTTGGCGAATCATTCAAGATGACAGAGGATAAGGTTATCTATGTTAAGTGGAAAGAATGTATCTTGAACAAGGAAAGACATTTTGCATATATTATCGGTTATCCGACAGAAAACGGTCGTGAAGAGGTTAGACCGGAAAACAATATGACAAGAGAAGAAATCGCAACTGTATTCTATCGCTTGTTGAAAGATGATGTCAGAGATGAATTGTTTGCATCAACAAATTCGTTTGAGGATGTGGACAGCGACAGATGGTCAAACAAGGCTATTTCAACAATGGCAAAGGGCGGATATGTTGACGGATATGAGGATGGCACATTTAAGCCTGCAAATCCGATTACAAGAGCAGAGTTCGTGACAATTGCAACAAGATTGTTCGCTGTTGATGAGGTTTATTCACAAAGCGTTGACTTCACAGATGTCAGAGGACACTGGGCAGAAAAATATATTAACTATGCCACCGCATCGGGCTGGATTGACGGTTATGAGGATAACACATTCAGACCTAATCAATATATCACAAGAGCAGAGGTTATGAAAATTGTTAACCATATGCTTGACCGTGCGGTAAACGAAGAGGGTCTTGTTGAGGATGCTAAACGCTGGATTGATAACCCGCAAGATGCATGGTATTACTATGAAGTTATCGAAGCAACCAATTTCCACGCATATGACAGAGCTGAAGGTGACGAATTTGAAGTGTGGGCGGCAATACTCGAAAATGAAATTTTGACGGATAAGCCGGAATATGAAGATGCTTAATATTGAAAGAACCGCTGAATAAGCGGTTCTTTTTTTGTCATAAACTATTGCCT